>CAJWDO010000093.1 GCA_913031555.1 uncultured Alphaproteobacteria bacterium
AGATCGTAACAACTCTGCCAAAGGCGAAGGAACTCCGCCCGGTGTTTGAGCGTCTGATAACACTTGGCAAACGTGGCGATCTTCACGCCCGCAGGCTTGCCCATGCCAGGCTTCGCGATGATGCGATGACGCGCAAGCTGTTCGAGGTTCTTGGCCCCCGCTATCAGGAGCGCAATGGTGGATACACCCGCGTTATGAAAGCCGGCTTCCGTTATGGTGATTCGGCGCCGATGGCGGTGATCGAACTTGTCGATCGTGATGAGGACGCCCGCGGCCTTGATTCCGGTCCGGTCCAGAGTGCCGAAGAGGACATGACCGAAGAGACCGCGGCCTGATCGTCGCATCGCATATTGTTACGCAGAGGGCCGCCGCTGGCGGCCCTTTTGCTTTGGGGGCATTTTTCTGGCCCCTCATGCAAGGTGGCTGGTAAGGCGCTGGTCCGGTATCATGGCATCATGGCTACCGGTCTGAAGGAGAGGGCCAGATGCTGAAAGTGAAACCAAACTGTGAATGCTGCGAGCGCGAGTTGCCACCAGACTCGATGGTGGCGATGATTTGCAGCTATGAATGCACATTTTGCCGGACATGCGTTGATGAAAGCCTTGGCAATGTCTGCCCGAATTGTGGAGGCGGGTTCCAGCCAAGACCGATCCGGCCCTCCATCGCCCGGCGCGCCGGGATTGGCCTTTCGCACCAGCCCGCCTCCACCGAACCCGTGCATATGCGATACAGCGTCGAGGAGCATCAGGTCTTTGCCGCGTCGATAAAGGATATCCCACCACAGGACAGATAGCAGGCCAGCGGCCCCGGTTTTTCTTTGCGAAGCGATACCGACCTGCGTCAGGATAGGTGGATGAGCCAGCTTGAATTCGATAACCATTCCCCGGCGGGCAGCACGGCGACACCACTTGCCGAGATGTTGCGCCCGGCAAGCCTTGATGAGGTTGTGGGGCAGGAGTCGCTTCTTGGCCCCGAGGGACGGTTGTGGCGGATGCTGAATGGTGGCGAGCTGGCCTCGATCATCTTCTGGGGCCCGCCCGGCACCGGCAAGACGACTATTGCGCGGCTTCTGGCGGCCGAGGCGGGGATGGCCTTTGAACCCGTATCTGCGGTTTTCGACGGGGTTGCCGACCTTCGCAAGGTGTTTGCCCGCGCCGCCGAGCGTCAGGCGACCGGTGAGCGCACATTGCTGTTCGTCGATGAAGTGCACCGTTTCAACAAGGCACAGCAGGACGGTCTTCTGCCGCGGGTCGAGGATGGCACGGTGACGCTGGTTGGTGCCACCACCGAAAACCCGTCATTCGCGCTGAACGGCGCTTTGCTGTCGCGGGCGCAGGTAATGGTTCTGGAACGGCTGTCCACAGACGCGCTGGAGCGGCTTCTGCAGCGTGTCGAGGCGCATCGTGGCACCCAGCTGCCGGTGGATGACGAGGCACGGGCGGCGCTGCTGGCGATGGCGGATGGAGACGGCCGCTATCTGTTGAACATGGCGGCATCACTGGTGACGGTGCCGGGGGAGCGGCTTCTGTCCCCGGCCGAGCTTGCCGACATTGTGGCGGCGCGGGCGCCAGCCTTCGATCGCGCCGGTGACCAGCATTACAATCTGATGTCGGCCCTGCACAAGACGCTGCGGGGGTCGGACGCCGATGCCGCGCTTTATTGGCTGGCACGGATGCTGGCCGGTGGTGAGGACCCGCACTATATCTGCCGGCGTCTGACGCGGTTTGCGTCGGAGGATATCGGGCTTGCCGAGCCGGAGGCGCTGCCGCGCGCGCTCGCCGCCTGGCAGGCCTATGAACGGCTTGGCAGTCCGGAGGGCGATCTTGCCATAGCCAACCTTGTCATCTATCTCGCCACGGCACCGAAATCGAATGCCGCCTATGTCGCCTTGAAGGCGGCCTCGAAGGCGGCGTCGCAGACAGGCTCGCTTGCCCCGCCGGCGCATATCCTGAACGCCCCGACATCGCTGATGAAGGATCTTGGCTATGGCAGCGGTTATGCCTATGACCATGATGATCCGGATGGATTTGCCGGCCAGAACGGATTCCCCGACGGCATCGAACGACAGCGTTACTACGCGCCGGTCGAGCGCGGATATGAGCGTGAGATCGCGCGGCGGCTTGCGTATTGGGATCGTCTTCGCGCCGGCAAGACAGGAGAGGGGTCATGAGCCTTGGCATGTTCGCCGCCGTGGCCGCCGGCGGGGCGCTCGGTGCGATAACACGCTATGCCGTCTCGCTGGCTGTTGGCGGCGGGATCTTCGGCATTGCCGGTCCGTTGGCGACGCTTGGTGTGAATGTTGTCGGCAGCGCCATCATGGGGGGATTTGCTGGCGCGGTAGCGGCAGGGTTGGTGGTGCCTGAGATCTGGCGCGGTTTTGTTGCCATTGGGTTTCTTGGTGCTTTGACCACCTTTTCCAGCTTCGCGCTTGATGCCGGTGCGTTGCTGGCGCGACAGGGGCATCTGATGAGCATCGTCTATATCGGTCTTTCGGTTGGTCTGTCGCTGATTGCCTTTTTCACCGTACAGGCGGCAGTGGCCGGCCTTCTGGCAAAGGCATCAGGATGAGTGGTGACGGATCATCCACGCCGCCGGACTGGTGGCTTGTCGAGGTGCCTGATTCAGAATCCGGGACCCGTCTTGACAGATTTTTGCGCCAGATCGTTCCCGGTCTGACCCAGGGACCGGTCGAAAAGATGCTGCGATCCGGCCTGATCCGCCTTGATGGTGCCAAATCCAAACCGGCGGTGCGCCTTGAGGCTGGTCAGGTCCTGCGTCTGCCGCCGCATCTTCGTGACAGTGAACAATCCCGTCCTGCCGGAAAAACGCCCACTGTGACACCGCAGCTTCGCGCCAGTTTCGCCGAGATGATCATTGCCGAGGGCGATGGCTGGATTGCGATCAACAAGCCGCCGGGACTTGCCGTTCAGGGTGGGACGGGCACATCCCGTCATGTTGATGGCATGTTGCAGGCGCTGGCCGGGGACGAGCCTGACAGAATGCGCCTTGTGCATCGGATCGACCGTGATACATCGGGGCTGCTTCTGGTGGCGCGCGATCGTGCGGCGGCACGCAGCCTGACGGCCGCCTTTGCCGGGCGAGACATGAAAAAGACATATCTGGCGCTGGTGGCAGGGTCGGGGCCGCAGAGCCTGCGGATCACCGATCCGCTGTTGAAGAAGGGGCGCGCCGGTTTCGAGAATATGGTGGTCGATCCGGACGGGCAGTCGGCGCATAGCGAGATGCGGCTGATTGAATCTGTCGGGACCAGATTTTCACTTGTCGCGCTGCGCCCCCATACCGGCCGGACGCACCAACTTCGTGTCCATGTGGCGCATGTTGGGCATCCGGTCATCGGTGATCCGAAATATGGCAGTGTGCGAGGTGGTTCAGGGGGCGGTGGTGCTATCGCCCGCAAGCTTCATCTTCACGCCTGGCGGTTGCGTCTTCCCGATGGTCAGCGGATCGAAGCGCCGCTGCCACCACATTTTCTGGCAACGCTTGCATCGCTTGGACTTGCCGAGCCGGCGGCTGACTGGCAGTTTGCCTGAGACTGTGCCTGAGACTGTGCCTGAGACTGTGCCTGAGACTGTGCCTGAGGCATTTTTCATGACCCAAAGAGCATGATGAAAAAACCATGACCACAAGAAAGCGCTTCTACAAGACAGTTGCCGTCGATGATCAGGAAGGCGGTCTTGTCATCAGGCTGGATGACAGGGTTGTGAAATCGCCCGCCGGTGCCGGCGCGGTCTTGCCGTCACGCGCGCTTGCCGACGCTGTCGCCGCGGAGTGGGAATCGCAAGGCGACGAGATCGACCCCGGCAGCATGCCGCTGTTCAGCCTTGCCGTCACCGTTCTCGACCGGGTGACGCCGCAGCGAGTGGCCATCATCGACGAGCTGGTGGCCTATGGCGGCAATGATCTGCTGTGTTACCACGATGCCGAAGATTCGGACCTTGGTGCCAGACAGGCAAGTGGCTGGACACCATGGATTGACTGGGCGCGCGCATCGCTGGGGGCGGAACTGGTGGCGGCGGCGGGTGTCATGCCGGTGACCCAGGCATCGGGTAGCCTTGCCGCGCTTGGGCAGGCCGTCGCCAGCCATGATGATTGGGAACTTGGCATGCTGTATCGGGCGACAACGCTTGGCGGCTCGCTGGTGTTGGCGCTTGCCATGGTGCGGGACGAGATGAATTCAGAGGCGCTGTTCGAGACAGCGTTTCTCGATGAATTATGGCAGGCCGAGAAGTGGGGTAGTGATTGGGAGGCCGAAGACCGCCGCGCCGGCATTCGTGTTGAACTTGATCAGACGCATCGCTTTCTGGGGCTGTCGCGGACTGGGGGACGATAATGCTGGCGGCGGCGGCGCAGGCGGGACTGGCCCGCTTTGACGGCACGAAACTGGGGCCGCACGCCGGCGCGCTTCTTGACGAACTGCGCTGTGCGGTGACGGCGAACATGCCGCTTGGCGCCACCATCCTCGCGGCAACGCTTGTCGATGTGGTGGCGAATGAAGATGCCGGGCCAGCCCGGGTGATTGACGGCGTCGATTTTGCCTATGCCGGCAACAAGGCAGCGCTTGGATGGCTTCGTGGCCGCCGAAACGCGATCCTGCATCATGAAGGGCCGACTGACGGGCTGATGGGTGAGGCCGGTGCCGATGACTGGCAGTGGCGCGATGCCACCCGCGCGGTCGAGGCGCTTCTCGGCTATCTGGATGATCTGACAGAGTGATCCACGGACACCTTTAGGGCCCGTCAAAAAGTGCTGATGAAAGCCTCGCTAAGCGCCGCATCAAGCGCCGCCATATCAGCCGTGATTCCCAGCTGGCGAAGCGAGGTCACCCCGCCATCGCGAACGCCGCAGGGGATGATTGTCTCGAATGCCGTCAGGTCGGGATCAAGATTGACCGCCACGCCGTGCCAAGTTACCCAGCGGCTGATCCGCACGCCGATGGCGGCGATCTTGTCGAGCCGTCCCGGCACGGTGGGTGACGCCACCCAGATGCCGGGCAGCCCGTCGCGGCGCATTCCGTCAACACCGAAACTGGCCAGCGCGGTGATGATCCAGCCTTCCAGCGCATTGACATAGGCACGCACATCCGGTTTGCGGCGCTGCAGGTCCAGCATCACATAGGCCACACGCTGGCCCGGGCCGTGATAGGTCCACTGGCCGCCACGGCCGGTTTCATGCACCGGGATGTCGCCCGGACTGACAAGGTCGTCCCGCTGCGCCGAGGTGCCACCGGTCAATACCGGCGCATGTTCAAGACACCACACTTCCTCATCCGCCGTGCCGGCCCTGATGGCCTCGGCATGCGCCTTCATCGCGGCCACCATTTCTGGATAGGGCGCGAGGCCTTCAAAGATGCGGAAGGCCGGGGTCATGGTTGCTCTCATGGTAGGGGCCGCCAGATTGCCAATGTCCGTCATCTTGCCCGCATCAACCCGCCGGGGCTGAGCGGCATGTGCCGGTTGACATCCTTGTAGAGCAGGTAGCGGAACGGCTCATCACCCTTGGCGATACAGGCCTGCGGGCAGAAGGCGCGTAGCCACATCATGTCGCCGGGCCCGACCTCAACCCAGTCGGTGTTCAGAAGATAGCTGCCATGCCCCTGCAGGACGAACAGCGCATGTTCCATCACATGCGTCTCGGCGAAGGGGATCATGCCGCCGGGCTGGAAGGTCACGATATTGACATGCATGTCATGGCGCAGATCGTCTGGATCGACAAAGCGCGAGGTGGCCCACACGCCGTCACAATCCGGCATCGGGTTCGGGGTGATCTCACTGTCGCTGGTCACGAAGGCAGGTGGGGTGGCGATCCCCTCAACAGCGACATAATGCTTGCGGATCCAGTGAAAGACAGCCGCCTCGCTGCTGTTGTTGGTGACCTGCCAGGCGGTGCCGGGCGGGATAAAGGCATAGCCGCCGGCGGTCAGTTCCTGCGCCGCACCGTCAATGGTCAGCCAGATCACCCCGCCGGTGACGAACAATACCGCCTCGGCGTTGATATCGGGTTCCGGCGACCGGCTGCCGCCACCGGCCGCAACCTGCATCAGATAATGCGCGAAACTCTCCGAAAAACCGGTCATTGGGCGGGCCAGCACCCAGGCCCGCGTCGCCTCCCAATGCGGCAGGTTGCTGCTGACGATATCGGTCATCACATCGGCCGGGATCAGCGCCCAGGCCTCGGTGAAACGCGCCCGGCCCTCGGGCGAGGTGCCCTGTGGTGGCAGGCCGCCCGGGGCGATGGGATAGCTGTGGCTGGTCATGGGTGATCTCGATTTCGCAGTGGTTCGGTTTCGCAGTGGTTCGGTTTCGCAGTGGTTCGGTTTCGCAGGGGCGGTTCCGGTTTCGCCACCCTGTTATTGGTCAAGGTCGGCATGAGGAATACGGACACCACTATAGCATGGTGCTGCCGCATGTCAGCGCGGCATCTCGGATTGTGTCGGGACCCCTACAGCGACCCCACACCGGGATCCCATACCGGGACTCCATGGCGGGACGCAACAGGGTACTGTGCCGGTGCCAGCACCAAAGCTGACACATGCTCATGAAAGCTCTTGATTAACACCGCCCGCAATGACATAAACACCGCTCTCAGCGTGCGGCCGTGGCGGAATTGGTAGACGCGCAGCGTTGAGGTCGCTGTGG
>CAJWDO010000094.1 GCA_913031555.1 uncultured Alphaproteobacteria bacterium
TGATGTCGGTATCCTCGAAACAGCGCAGAACATGCGCAATGGCATCCACCTCCCGGATATTGCCAAGGAATTGGTTGCCAAGTCCCTCTCCCTTTGAGGCACCGCGCACAAGCCCGGCGATGTCAACGAATTCCAGTTGTGTGGGGATCACGGTGGCCGAATTGGCGAGATGTGCCAGTTTGTCAAGCCGCGGGTCCGGTACGGCGACACGGCCGGTATTTGGCTCGATGGTGCAGAAGGGGTAGTTGGCGGCCTCGGCCGCGGCGGTTTCGGTCAGCGCGTTGAAGAGAGTTGATTTGCCGACATTCGGCAGACCGACAATTCCGCAATTAAATCCCATCAGACTGTCTCCTCGCTGTCGTCTTTATCCTGTGTGTCCGGTTTTGGCGCCGGTGCCAGATGGGCAACACGGCTCATGAATCCGCCTTCATCATGCGCTGTCAGCCGGTCGACCTCGCTGGCAATGGCATCAAGAAGGTGGGGCAGCCAGCCGTCACGCTCGCTACTCATGAAATCCATCAAGACCCATTTCCGGATATCGATCTGTGATCCCGGGATAACCTGCTCCGGCCTTCCGACGCCAATCCGCACGCGCCAGTAATCCTGGCCAAGGTGCCGGTCGATATCGCGGATGCCGTTATGCCCGCCATGCCCGCCGCTACATTTGACCCTGATCCGGCCGGCGGCAAGATCAATCTCGTCGTAGAAGACAAAAATATCGGACGGGGGAATCTTGTAGAATCTGGCGATCTCGGCAACCGGCCCGCCGGACCGGTTCATGAAGGATTGTGGCTTTATCGCAATTACCTTCTCGGTGCCGATCCGGCCTTCGGCAATCAGGCTTGCGCCCTTTGCCTTCCAGCCGGAGAATCCATGCCGTGTGGCAATGGCATCAACCGCCATGAAACCGACATTGTGCCGGTTGCCGACGTAGTCCGAACCGGGATTGCCAAGGCCTGCGAACAGCAGCATCTTTTGCTCGATTGCTGAAAAGCATGGACCGGACGTTGCCGCCCGGTCCGTTCCGTATATGACGCGGGAGGCTTATTCCTCTTCGGAATCGCCTACCTCTTCCGCACCCTCTTCAGTGTCTTCATCCTCGTTCTTCACGCCGCCGCCAGGGGAGGCAAGCGTGGCAACGGTAAAGTCACGATCGGTGATCGTAGGGGTGACACCGTCGGGAAGCGTGATGGCGCTGATATGGATTGAATCACCAATCTTCACACCGTCGAGGTCGACGGTGATTTTCTCGGGGATCGCGATGGCCGGACAGTTCAACTCGACCTCATACCGGACAACGTTCAGAACGCCGCCAACCTTGATGCCGGGGCACTTGTCCTCATTGATGAATTCGACCGCAATCGCGACCGCCACGGTGGCACTCTGTGATACGCGGAGGAAATCCATATGCATGATGCTGTCGGAAACCGGGTGAAACTGAATGTCACGTGTCAACACGGTCGATTTCGTTCCGGCGACGTCGATCTCCAGCAAACGGCCGAAAATGCCGGGCTGGTGAACAATCTTGGTAACTTCGCGGGATATCATGGTGATTCCCACAGGGTCCTTCTTGTCGCCATAAATGACGGCAGGGACGAGGCCTGCGCGGCGTGCCGCACGGGCGGACCCCTTACCGACCCGTTCGCGCTCGGAAGCGCCGATGGTTGTGATATCGGACATTGTACTTGCTCCTTGCTCTACAATGCGCCACGCCTCCAGGGGTGCGTAGCAGCGCGTGGTATAGGCCCATGGGGGCCAAAACTCAAGCGAAAAGCGGGGGTTTGCGGCAGGTGCCGGATCAGAACAGCGTCGATACCGACCGTTCTTCATTGATCCGCAGAATGGCCTCGCCAAGCAGCGGTGCCACCGACAGGTGACGCACGTTGCGGGCCACCCTCACAGCCTCGGTTGCCGGGATCGAATCCGTCGTCACCAGCGAGTTGAGCGGCGAGGCGGCAACGCGGCTGACAGCGCCACCCGACAGCACGCCGTGGGTCACATAGGCATCAACGCTCAGTGCGCCTGCGTCGACCAGCGCGGCGGCCGCATTGCACAGTGTGCCACCGGAATCGACAATATCGTCGACCATGATGCAGTGCCGGTCTTTCACATCACCGATGATGTTCATGACCTCGGACACGCCGGCCTTGGGGCGGCGCTTGTCGATGATGGCGAGGTCCGCGTCCAGACGGCTGGCCATCGAACGGGCACGCACGACACCGCCGACATCGGGTGACACAATCATCACCTGACCGTTGTCATAGCGCGAGCGGATATCCTCGATGAACACTGGCGCGGCGAACAGATTGTCGGTCGGAATGTCGAAGAAACCCTGAATCTGACCGGCGTGAAGGTCGATGGTCAGGACACGGTCGGCTCCCGCCGAAGTGATCAGGTTGGCAAGAAGCTTTGCCGAAATCGGCGTGCGTGGTCCGGATTTGCGATCCTGCCTTGCATAGCCGTAATAGGGAAGCACCGCTGTCACACGGCGTGCCGACCCACGACGAAGCGCGTCAAGCGCCACCAGCAACTCCATGACATTGTCATTTGCCGGAAAACAGGTCGACTGGATAACAAAGACATCCTCGCCACGAACGTTCTCGCCGATCTCGACGAAGACTTCCATATCGGCAAACCGGCGGACATCCGCTTTGGTCAGGGGAACGTCCAGATACGCGGCAATCGCTTCGGCGAGCGGGCGATTACTGTTGCAGGAAAGGATTTTCATCAATGACCTACTGGATAGGGTGCCGAAGCCGACGCATGCCAATCTCGTGAACCATCGGCTGTAGATACCAACGCCTCGATGAACGGGCAAGGACTTAACAGGGCTTTCGCCATGGTTTTGTAATTTTTCATGGTCTCTGACTGTCAACCCATGAAGCAGCTGGCAAACATGCCAACCACCAGAAGTCCAAGAAAAATATAGAGATGTGGCATTGTCTTCGTCTCGTTCCTGAATGGTGTCACACGTCTGACAGGGGAAGTGAAATCACGGCAATCTGACGTCCACAATCCGGGTCTGCTGCGTGCGTTGCGCGCCTATGTGAAAAATAGTCCGGAGAATCGGGAGTGCCTGTCCGGTTGCCGGTATAGGTATCAACCTCGCAATCGTGAATTTGAGCGATGTCAGCATGGTGAAGTTGTAGGCTGACAAGCAAGGCAAGATCAAAGCGCAGCTTGCCGGGGGCATCGTCGATAAAGCATGTCGCGGCGTTGTCGCGGAGTCCCGGCGCTACCTGCGCCAGCACCTCGTCTCGCATCTCCGCACCGACCTGATAACTTTGCCGGCGGATTGTCGGGCCGATCAGTGCGGTTATAGACCCCGCCCCGGCCGCGCGCATTGTGTCCACGGTTCTGCCGACGATACCGGCCGCGGCGCCGCGCCAACCGGCATGACAGGCACCGATAACCCCTCCGGCATCATCGACCAGCAGAAGTGGCAGGCAGTCGGCGGTGAGGATCGTCAGGCCCAGTTCCCGGCGTGTGGTCACCAACCCATCCGCCCGCACAAGCTGGCTGCGGTCCGCGGGCGCGCCTTTATCTGCGATGACGACATCGGTGCCATGTACCTGATAGGCTGCCGCCAACCGGCCCGCTGGCAAATCCATCGCAGCGGCGACACAGCCCCGGTTTTGCGCCACAAGGGCGGGGTCATCCTGTGAGCCATATCCGCAATTGAGGCTGGCATAGACGCCTGTGCTGACGCCGCCGGCAGCGCCGAAAAATCCGTGTCGCGCCCGTGTGGCAGTGGCCTCGTGATACAGATAGTGTGTGGGGGTGTCCGCAATCCTGAAACCTGTCATCTCACGCCTCGTCACTTTCAAATCCAGGCGGCAGTCCAGCCCCGGGGGGCAGCAGCAATGCCACCTTGAATACCTCACCCATCTGGGCCGGGCTTGTCAGTCTGTCTATGGCCGCCAGCAGGGTGCGACGTTCTTCCGGCGCGGCATGCCGGGCCGCCTGTTCAGCGCGCGCGGCCAGCCCGATCCGCATCAGGAACCGGCCCTGAGGTGCCGGCCCAACAAGACGCGCACCAGCATTTTGTGCCGCCCTGCCAAGCGCCGCAAAATCGACCCAGTGTGAGATGTCGCTGTCTCCCGGCGCGGCGAACAGATCAACCGGGTGATGATTGGCAACGGCCTGCAGGCTGTCGCCGGGATTGCCCTGCCGGCCATAATCGACAATCAGCATGGCACCACCACGGCGCGCCAGTGCCCGGCCGAGCAAGGATACGATATGCGATGCCTGCAAACACAGCTCCGCCACCATGCCATCGGCAGGCGCCTCTGGCAGGTCAGGGTCAATATCATCCGCCACAGCGCCGGTCACAAAGCCGAGATGACCATCGCGCAGCCCGACCATCCGCCGGTGCCATGCGCCATCGACAAAGACAAGCTGCGCGGCGGGAAGGGCATCGAAAAATTCGTTGGCGATCCCGAACAGCGGACCGTCACTGGCGGCCAATGCCGATTCGACATCATCATGCCATCCTGCCACCGTCTTTGCGCCAAGCATCGCATCCTGCGCGCGGCGCAGTGACGGGC
The DNA here is from genome assembly GCA_913031555.1 of uncultured Alphaproteobacteria bacterium. Taxonomy (GTDB): domain Bacteria; phylum Pseudomonadota; class Alphaproteobacteria; order Puniceispirillales; family Puniceispirillaceae; genus UBA8309. Next base: position 4,548 of record CAJWDO010000094.1, read on the forward strand.
TGGTCTCGACAAGGTGCAGCGCCGCTGCGGCAAGCCCTGGCATCAGCCTTTCCCAGACACCCCGCATGTCGCGCATCAGGGTGCCGCGACCAGGGCCAAGCTCGATCACGCTGCCGGTGTCGGGGGCGTTGGCGACTTCATACATATGCGACAGATACAGCCCGCACATCTCGCCAAACAGGCCGGAAATTTCCGGTGCGGTTGTGAAGTCGCCGGTTGCGCCGAATGGGTCACGGCTGTGATAATAGCCTGTTGTCCCGAAGTTGGACCCCGCCCCACCAAGGCACATGCCCATATAATCATCGACACCGATCGGGCCGTGTTCGGTGATATGACGGCGCAGCATATCGGCAAGACTGGCAGATTCAGGCAACGCCATCAGGCACGCCGCCACAGGATCCAGCCGCCCGCCACCAGCATCGGCAGACACAGGATCTGGCCCATTGTCGCCAGACCAAGCACCTGTCCCAGATGTGCTTCAGGTTCGCGGACATATTCGATGACAAATCTGGCAAGCCCATATCCAAGCAGAAGAATGGCTGTCATGGTGCCGGTGCGTTGAAGCCAGCCGCGACGCCAGCCGACAAACATGACCAAGCCAAGTGCCAACCCTTCAAGACCGGCCTCATATAGCTGGCTTGGATGACGCGGCATGCCGTCGCTGTGCGGGAAGACCATGCCCCAGGGAAGGTCGGTCACGCGGCCATAAAGCTCGGCATTGATGAAATTCGACAGCCGCCCGAAGAATAGGCCGATAGGAAGCACCATGGCGACGCGGTCGCTGACGGCCAGCACCGGAACCCGCCATCGCCTAGCGAGCATCCACATCGCGATCGTTACGCCAAGAAGTCCACCATGAAAGGACATGCCACCCTGCCAGACCTTGATGACCTCCACCGGATTGGCCAGAAAGAAAGCCGGATTGTAAAACATCACATAGCCAAACCGGCCACCGAGGATCACGCCAAGCAGGACATGGTTCAAAAGCGAATCGATGGCCTCGACCGGCATTGGGGCGGTGGAATGCCGCCGTGCCTCGCGACGCATGATCCAGTAGCCACCAAGAAGGCCGACGATATAGGCAAGCGCGTACCAGCGAATGCCGAACCCGCCAAAACTGATCAGGAAGGGATCAAATTCAGGAAGGATAATGCCCCCATTCATCGGGTCAGGCCTCATTTAATGTCTGCCGGGAATATCCGCAGGTCGGGAACGCGCAATGCACAATATCGCATTCGATGCCGACGTGGTATTGGAAACGGCATCAGGACACCATACATCAGGTCCCGAACACTATCATATCTAACAGCACATTGTGCGGGAGTGACCCATGCGAGGCCGATCACGATTAATCTCCGACGTGGCGCAGATGGCGAATGGTGCCGCATCGGCGCTTGGTGGCCTTCGCGAGGAGGTCGACAATATCGTGAAACAGCGCACCGAGCGCAGCCTGAACGCGCGTGGTCTGGTAACGCGTGAGGAGTTTGATGCGCTTCGCACCCGCCATGATGCTGTAGCGGCGCGTCTGGCCGCCCTCGAATCGCGGCTTGCCGAACAATCCGCCAGCCCGAAGAAAGCCGTGAAGAAGGCACCAAAATCGGCTGGCACACGCGCAAAGGCGGCAAAAAAAACCTGAACGGGTTTGCCGCGACGCACCCGCATCAAATCCATTATTTTATCCGGCTTTGCGTGACTGGCGAACATCGCCCGTGAAGCCTTTGTTTATGCGCTATTTCCCTGTTTTATTCACAAGGTGATGTGTCTGGTCATATGAAAACCACAAAATATTGTGTTGAAAGCCATGGCGGGATGCGGCATTTTCATGCTTCAACCTGCTGCCGAAGAGAGCTGCCCCATGGCGCCGACCCAAGCTTCCATCGACCTGACGCTTGCTCACCCGATCGACCTTGTGTCACGGTTTGTCGCGCGTCACGACTGGCTGCTGTGCCAGCAGGAACACAACGCGCTGCTGGCTGAAATCCCAGGGCAGTGGAGCCAGTACCAGCTGGCGGTCTCGTGGCAGGACAGTGACGAGGCGCTGCAGGTCATCTGCCGCATCGATGTGAAGGCTGATCGTGATCAGGTTGGGGAAATGGCC
>CAJWDO010000095.1 GCA_913031555.1 uncultured Alphaproteobacteria bacterium
CCGAATCTGCAACTCATTCCGCAGTCCATTTACTTGAAACGTAAAAAGCAGTGGGAAAATTTGTTTGAAGGATTTACCTCATTACGCGGCATTACATACGTGACATCACCAAGTTTTCTTCTTGAGATATTTACCGAAATGGGCTATGAAAAGGTAGATTTGCTGATCGGTGACGGATTAGCGGATACATACAAAGAAAGTTTGAGTGGTCATTTAGGATTAATTGAACATCTATACCATCGAATTACTGAAGGTTCGTTGCGCGTGCGGTCATCAAAAGCAAAGATTCACACTAAGCTGTATATTCTCGAATCCGAAGAAAAAACCCGTATCATATGTGGGTCTCCCAACTTGAGTTTCACTGCTGCAGGTTCTCGTCAACGAGAATATGCTTGGTATGTTGATGTTCATGCAAATGATCCCCTGGGTGAGGACATGTTGCTCCAAGTAAATGCTGATTACAATGAACATCTCAAGGAATCGGATCTTGTTGAGTTTATGGAAGATTTAATTGAAATGCGACAGAAAAGCAACAATCCGACAGATGTAGATTTCAAATTATGGTCCTCTTCCTCCGAAGATCAGGAAGCCAAAATCGTTCGTACTATCATGTCAGATATCAAAACACAAGCATTTGAGCATGATGATGATGCCCATCACCACCACCACCACCATCATGAACATGGCCATGATGAATTTTCCTCGCGAATCATAGCGCTTGACGAGATTGATGATGTGGAAGTGTTTCAGCGGACAATTGCCGTGCTGGCCACGGAATTCGGCATTTTGCGGGCCAAGGGACGCGTAGCGGTCAATGGCAAGGCGCTTCCCTATGTCATTCAGGCAGTTGGCCGTCGTGTCGATGGCTATTTCGCCCGTGACCGTGACGCTGTCGCCGGCAGGCTTGTCGTTATCGGCATGGCCGGACTTGATGCCGCTGGTATCGCGGCGCGTCTTGATGGCAGGCTGATCGACGAAGATGCATCTTCCCAGAGTTGAAGACGGCGGCGCGCTCTATGACTCAGGCGAGGCGGTCGATCTCGACCAGCCGCCGGGAGATATCATTGTCCTTACCTCGGCTGATACCGAGGTAAGTCTGCTGTCCGCTGCTGCGGCGAGGTTCGCGGAGAACACCGCCGCGCCATCCATCAGGATCGCCAATTATCTGAGCCTGTCCCACCCGTTTTCGGTAGACCAGTATCTTGCCAACACCGTCACCGGCGCAAAACTGGTCGTCATGCGGCTTCTTGGCGGCACCGGCTATTGGTCCTATGGCGTTCAGCAGTTCCGCGCACTGGCGGACGCGGGTGGCCCGCAGGTCGTTTTCCTTGCCGGCGATGGAAAGCCTGATCCGGAGCTGGATTACCTTTCCAGCCTGTCACCGGATCGCTGCCATGCGCTGGCCGCCTATCTCGATTCCGGCGGGCCTGACAACGCGCTTGCCTTCCTGATCTCGCTCCGTGACCTGTGTGACGGGACTGATCTTGCTCCGCCGCCGATGCCGCTGTTGCGGGCCGGTCTCTACTGGCCGGGGCAGCGGACGCCCGATCTGGCGATGCTGCGGGCCAACTGGCGTGATGGCGCGCCGGTTGCGGCCATTGTGTTCTACCGCGCATTGATGCAGGCGGCCGACCTCGCGCCGGTCGATTCGATGATCAAGGCCTGTATTGATGCCGGGTTGAACCCGGTGCCTCTGTTCTCGGCCAGTCTCAAGGACGGCGATTCTGCGGCTGTCATTGCCGATCTGCTGCGCCAGGCCGGTGTCGATGTCATCCTGAATTTGACCAGCTTTGCAGTTTCCGACCCGTCGCGCGGCGATGACGGTATGCCGGAGATGCGCTCGGCCGGGCCGTTTGGTGCCGTCGATGCGCCGGTATTCCAGCTTGTTCTGTCAGCAAGCCTGAAGGATGATTGGCGGGACTCCAGCGCTGGCCTGACGCCGCGCGATCTGGCGATGAATGTGGCGCTGCCGGAACTTGACGGGCGCATCCTTGCGCGGGCCGTCGGGTTCAAGCGGCCGCCGATGCGCCATCCCGTGACACATGCGATGACAACTGCCTATGAGCCCGTCCCCGAACGCGCCGATTTCGCGGCGCGTCTGGCGGCGAACTGGGCGCGGCTTCGCCACATGGCGGCCAGCGATCGCAGGGTCGCGCTGATCATGGCGAATTACCCGAATCGTGATGGCAGGATCGCCAATGGTGTCGGGCTTGATACACCGGCAAGTGTGTTCGCCGCGATGCGGGCGCTTGGCGATGCCGGCTATGTTGTGCAGGACATGCCGGATGACAGCGCGGGTCTGATCGCGCAGCTGAAGGCCGGCCCGACCAATGCCGGATGGCAGGGGCGACAGAGTGACATCATTCTGCCGATTGCTGACTATGAGCAGCATTTCGCCGCTCTGCCGGCCCCGGTCCGCGAGGCGGTAACGGCGCGCTGGGGGGCGCCGGTGGCGGACCCGATGTGCGATGGCGAGAATCTGCATCTGCCGCTGCGCCGCTATGGTCATGTCATTGTCGGCATTCAGCCGGCGCGGGGCTACAATATCGATCCGAAATCGACCTATCATTCGCCCGATCTGGTGCCGCCGCACAATTATTTTGCCCTCTATATCTGGCTTCGTGAGACCGGCGGCACGCACGCCGTGGTGCATTTTGGCAAGCACGGGAATCTCGAATGGTTGCCTGGCAAGGCGCTGGCCCTCAGCGAGGCGTGTTTTCCCGAAGCCGTGCTTGGCCCGATGCCGCATCTCTATCCCTTCATCGTCAATGATCCCGGCGAGGGGGCGCAGGCTAAGCGCCGCACCTCGGCAGTCATTCTCGACCATCTGACACCGCCGATGACGCAGGCTGACAGCCATGGCGTGATGGCTGAACTGGAAGCGCAGATGGATGAATATTTTGAGGCTGCCGGCATGGACCGGGCGCGCTCCGACGCGCTTCTCGGCGATATTCTGGATACTGCCATGCGGGCCGGCATCGCGCAGGACTGCGGCATTGATGATTCCGATGATCCCGGCGCGCGATTATTGAAGCTCGACAACTATCTGTGCGACCTGAAAGAGTTGCAGATCCGTGACGGGCTGCATGTCTATGGCGCCTCGCCGGGTCGTGAACTTGCCGACGGGTTGCTGGCGCAAATTCTGCGCACGCCGCGCGGTGATGGTGAGGGGACGAACGCGTCGCTCCTCCGGGCGCTTGCGCGTGATCTTGAGCTTTGTAGTTTGGGTCTTGGTGATCTGGGCCCTGATGATGCGGATGCCTTTGACCCGTTGACGTCGGAACGGGGGCTGGTCTGGGACGGGCCACGACCAACCTGCCTTGATGAGATTTCAGACACACTCTGGCGAAGCCATGGTGATACGGTGGAACGGCTTGATGCGCTGGCGCTGTCGCTGGTGGCCGGATCGCGCCAACCGCCGGGCGCGGCAAGCACCGCCATCATCGATACCGCGCTTGTTGATATCCGGGCCCGCCTTGCCGCCTGCGGTCCGCGTGAGATGGAAGGTCTGATTCGCGGCCTTGCCGGCAGGTTCGTGCCATCCGGCCCATCCGGCGCGCCAACCCGGGGGCGGCCAGAGGTTCTGCCGACAGGGCGGAACTTCTTTTCGATCGACAGCCGCGCCCTGCCGACCCCGGTGGCCTGGCGGCTTGGCTGGGCGTCGGCCGAGGCGCTTCTCGACCGGCATCTGATGGATCACGGCAACTGGCCACGCGCCGTTGTGCTGTCCGCCTGGGGCACCTCCAACATGCGCACCGGCGGCGATGATCTGGCCCAGGCGCTGGCGCTGATGGGGGTGCGGCCAAGCTGGGATGCCGCCTCACGGCGCGTCACCGGTTTCGAGATCATCCCGCTGGACAGTCTCGACCGGCCACGGGTCGATGTCTGTCTTCGCTGTTCGGGTTTCTTCCGTGATGCCTTTCCAGCGCAAATGACGCTCTTCGACCGGGCTGTTCGCGCCGTTTCGGCGCTTGATGAATCTGACGAGATGAACCCGCTGGCGGCGGCGTCGCGGCGTGATGCGGCGCGCTATCGCGCAGATGGGTTTGATGCGGATGCGGCGACGCGCCGGAGCACGCTGCGCATCTTCAGCGCCATGCCGGGGGCCTATGGTGCCGGGCTACAGGCCTTGATCGATGAAAAGCTGTGGCAGGATCGCGGAGATTTTGCCGAGGCGTTTCTTGTCTGGTCGGGCTACGCCTATGGCGAGAACAGCGAGGGTGTCGCGGCGCGCGAGGTTCTGGAGACAAGGCTGGCCGCTTCCGATGCGGTGTTGCACAATCAGGACAACCGCGAGCACGATATTCTGGACAGCGACGATTACTACCAGTTCGCCGGCGGGCTATCAGCGGCAGTGTCGCACCTCTCGGGGCGTGATGTGCCGATCTATCACAATGATCATTCGCTCGCCGAACGGCCAGTCATCCGCACGCTTTCCGAGGAAATCGGCCGTGTCGTGCGGGGCCGTGCCAGCAACCCGAAATGGATCGCCGGGGCGATGCGCCATGGCTACAGGGGGGCGTTCGAGATGGCGGCGACGGTGGATTACCTGTTTGCTTTCTCCGCCACGACAGGGCAGGTGGCAGAGCATCACTTCAGCGCTCTCTATGAGGCCTATATAGAGGACGAAGCAGTTCGTGAATTCCTGTCATCGGCGAATGAAGATGCCTATCACGATATGCTGGACAGGTTTGACGAGGCGATTGAACGCGGACTATGGACACCGCGTCGCAACAGCGTGCAATCTGATCTTGGGCGGTTTCGCGCCCACATCGAGGAGACCCTGACATGACCGCCCCGAATGACGACACACCATCCGGCTCCAGCCCATCCGGCTCCGCCCCGTCCGACTCTGAACGCCACAACACCAAGATGGCGCGCAAGAAACAGGCGCGTGACAAGATCATGGCGACAAAGACCAATGAGAAGGGCCTGACCATCGTCCATACGGGCAAGGGCAAGGGCAAATCATCCGCTGCTTTCGGGATGATCTTCCGTTGTATCGCGCATGGTCTTCCCTGCGGTGTCGTGCAGTTCATCAAGGGCGGTATGGATACCGGTGAGCGCACTCTTATCACCGACCATTTTGCCGGGCTTTGTGATTTTCATACCATGGGGGAGGGTTTCACCTGGGAAACGCAGGACCGCGAACGCGACATCGCCGCTGCCAGCGCCGCCTGGGACAAGGCCAAACAAATGATCCGTGATCCGCGCTATCACATGGTGCTTCTCGATGAGATCAATATCGCGCTTCGCTACGGCTACATAGAGTTGGACGAGGTTCTCGCCTTTCTTCGTGACGAGAAACCGGAGATGACGCATGTCGTGTTGACCGGTCGCAACGCCGCCGAGGCACTGATCGACGCCGCCGACCTTGTGACCGAGATGAGCCTTGTCAAACATCCCTTCCGGTCCGGGATCAAGGCGCAGATCGGCGTCGAGTTCTGAGGCCGACGGGAAGCATGCCCCCAGCGACAAATCCCAAGGCCAAGATGCCCCCGGCTATCATGATCCAGGGTGCCGGCTCGAATGTCGGCAAGTCGGTGCTTGTGGCGGGGCTGTGCCGCCATTTCGCCAATACCGGCCTGTCGGTACGTCCGTTCAAACCACAGAACATGTCGAACAACGCTGCCGTCACGGATGATGGCGGTGAGATCGGGCGGGCTCAGGCGATGCAGGCGCTGGCCTGTAGAACCCCGACAAGCGTTCATATGAACCCGGTATTGTTGAAGCCCGAGACTGAAACCGGCTCGCAGGTGATTGTTCAGGGGCAGCGTTTCGGCAGCATGCGCGCGCGTGAATACGGCACGCACAAGGCAGAGCTTCTGCCGCGCGTCCTCGACAGTTTTGACAAGGTCGGACGCGATGCCGATCTGGTGATTGTCGAGGGGGCGGGAAGCCCGGCCGAGGTCAATCTTCGCGCCGGCGACATCGCGAATATGGGATTTGCCGCCGCCGCCGACATTCCGGTGGTTATTGTCGGCGATATCGACCGCGGCGGTGTGATCGCCAGCCTTGTCGGCACCGGCGCTGTCCTCGATTCGGCCGACCGCGACCTGATCCGCGGCTTTCTGATCAACAAGTTTCGCGGTGATACCTCGCTGTTCGCCGAAGGCATGACAATGATCGAAGAGGCGACCGGTTGGACCGGCCTCGGCATTCTGCCCTGGTTTGCGCCGGCCAGGTTCCTGCCTGCCGAGGATATTCTCGACATTGCTGGCAAGACCGGCCTGTCACATGACGACGCCGCTGTTCATATCGCGGTGCCGGTGCTGCGACGGATCGCCAATTTCGACGATCTCGACCCGCTGGCAGGCGAGGCGGATGTCAGGCTCACGCTCGTCGAGGCGGGTCAGGCGATCCCCGGTGATTGCGACATGGTGCTGTTGCCGGGGTCGAAGTCAACCATCGCCGATCTGGGATTTCTTCGCGAGCAGGGTTGGGACATCGATATCACTGCGCATCTGCGGCGCGGCGGCATGGTGATGGGGCTGTGTGGCGGCTATCAGATGCTGGGCCGGTCTGTTGACGACCCACAAGGCATAG
>CAJWDO010000096.1 GCA_913031555.1 uncultured Alphaproteobacteria bacterium
ACCCACCGGAATCGGTCAGCAACGGCCCGTCCCAGCCCATCATTTTGCGCACCCCACCAAGCCGCCCAACGCGTTCCGCCCCCGGACGCAGCATAAGATGATAGGTATTGGCCAGAATGATGCTGGCACCGGTCGAACGAACCGATTCCGGCATCATGCCCTTGACCGTCGCCGCCGTTCCAACCGGCATGAAGACAGGTGTCTCGACATCGCCCCAGGCGGTCTGCAAATGGCCACGACGCGCCAGGCCGTCGGTGTTCTTCAGGGTGAATTCAAAGGCCGGCATCCGCGTCTCCTTGATCAACCGGTGGTGTTGCGCAGCAGGCAGGCATCGCCATAGGAAAAGAAACGATAGCCGCGGTCAAGCGCGTGCGCATAGGCGGCCCGGACCGGGTCCATGCCGGCAAAGGCGCTGACAAGCATCATCAGCGTCGATTTCGGCAGATGGAAATTGGTCAACAGCATATCGACCGCGCCAAAACGATACCCCGGGGTGATGAAAATATCGGTCTCGTCAGCGAATTCCCGCACCTGCCCGGTCGCCGCATGGCAGGCCTCAAGTATCCGCAGGCTGGTCGTTCCCACCGCCACGATGCGGCCACCTTGCTGTCTGGCGGCGTTGATCCGTGCCGCGGTTTCAGCCGGAATCCGCCCCCATTCGGCATGCATCCGGTGATCCGCGATATCTTCGGCGGTTACCGGCAGGAATGTCCCGGCGCCAACATGAAGCGTGACTTTGGCAAGGCCAACCCCGGCATCTTCAAGCGCTGCCATCAGGCGCGGCGTGAAATGCAGTCCGGCGGTCGGCGCGGCAACGGCACCGGCGCTGGCGGCGAACATCGTCTGGTAATCCTCATCATCGGCTGTTGTGCTGCCATCCGGGCGCCGTATATAGGGCGGCAGCGGCATACTGCCATGCGCCGCCAGACCGGCCTGTACCGCCGCGGCATCCAACGCGCCGCCAGACGCCGGATCAATGAATTCGATCAGCACCTCGCCGCCATCGCCGCGCCCCTCGACCCGCGCCGCAAAGCTCGTCCCGAACATGATCACATCATCTGGACGGCATTTACGCGCCGGCTTGGCGAACACCCGCCAGCGCGCACCGCCCTCATGCTTGTGAAGCGTGATGCCGATACCAGCCTCGCCCCGCCGTCCGGACAGGCGCGCCGGGATCACCCTGGTGTCATTCACGACAAGAAGATCACCCGATGTCAGGATTTCCGGCAGATCGCCGATCCGGCGGTCTGCCATCCCGGTGCCGCTCATATCCAGAAGACGCGCCGCGTCACGCGGCCGCGCCGGCTCGCTCGCAATCGCCTCCTGCGGCAGCTCATAGTCGAAATCTGACAATTTCATGGATGGCTTGGTTCCGTGCTCACTCAAAAATCTGCACAACCCCGACGACACGGTCGGCCACATCCGTCACGACAAGACACTGGATGCGCGATTCCTGCATACGCGCCTCGGCATCGGCCATCAACTGATCGGCGCCGATGGTCAAAGGGCTGGTGCTTGCCACCTCGCCGACCGGTGTCGCCGCCAGATCGATACCGCAAAGCAGCAGTCGGCGCAGATCGCCATCGGTCAGGACTCCCTGCAAATCATCCTCACTGCCGACTAGTGCCATGCCAAGCCGGCCCTCGGTCATCACCAGGATAGCGTCCTGTACCGGCGCACCCGCATTGACGAACGGCAGCGCGTCACTTCGCATCTGGTCGCGCACCCGGGTCAAAAGGCGGCGTCCCAGCGCCCCACCGGGATGCGTCATGGCAAAATCGGCAGCCTCGAACCCGCGTGCCTCCATCAGGGCAACAGCAATGGCATCACCGAGGACAAGCGTGTTCATGGCCGAGGTTGTCGGCGCCAGATTCAGCGGGCAGGCCTCCCGGTCGACCGAAATATCAAGGACAATCTGTGCCGCGCGCGCCATGCTGCTGGCTTGCCCGGCGGTCAGTGCGATGATCTTCGCATCGAGCCGCTGCAACGCCGGCAACAGGCGAACGATCTCTTCGGTCTCACCGGAATTGGAGATCAGGATCATCACGTCGCCAGGCCGCACCATGCCAAGATCGCCATGGATCGCCTCGGCCGGGTGAAGGAACAGCGACGGTGTGCCGGTGGAGGCCAGCGTGGCCGCGATCTTGCGCCCGATCAGCCCCGACTTGCCCATGCCGCAGACAACGACATGGCCGGCGGTCGCAAGGATCATCTCGACCGTCGCTTCAAATGGCGCACCAAGCGCCTTATCAAGACGCGATATGGCATCGCCATAGGCGGTGAAAAGCCGCCGCGCGGCAGGCACCGGGGCCAGCCCTTCAGACCTGTTGTCAGCTTGCACAGCCTTGTCCGGCATTATTCACAACCTTCCTTTGGGACACCGGGTGACGCCGCACCTTGTTCGCGCCCTGTCGCCGCTGCCCCTGTTGACCCCCGCTTTCTAACGCCTTTCGCCGGCAAATGCCACTCCCGCGGCAGCGTCAGCCGAGGTGCCGACGCGCCATTTCAAGGTCTTCCGGCGTATTCAGGTTGGTAAAGGGGTCAAGTCCGGTATCAGGATCATCCCCGAAATCAACGATGGCGCAGTCATAGCGCGCGGTGAAATCATCGATCTTGCGAAGGCCTTCATCGACAAGCGCCGCGCGCAAACCAGCCGCCATGCTGACCGGCCAGATGGCAAAGACAGGATGCCGCCGGTCGTTCGAGCGGGCCTGCGCCATTTCAGCGCCGTCTGTCACCGAAGCCGTCAGCCGCGCCGCGAGATCGCGCGGCAGGAACGGTGCGTCGGTGGCAAGACTGATCACATGCGTCACCTCGGGATGCGCGGCGATGGCGTGTTCGAGCCCGGTCAGCACCCCGGCAAGCGGCCCGGCAAAGCCGTCAATGACGTCGGCAATCACCGGCAAGCCAAAGTCGGTAAAGCGGTCAGGATCACCATTCGCATTGATCACCACCGGCACCCCGTAAGGCACGGCGCGGCCCATGACATGCGCCAGCACGGGTCGGTCACCAAGCATGATCAGGTTCTTGTCACCACCCCCCATGCGGCGCGACTTGCCACCGGCAAGCAGAAGATAGAGTGGATTGATCGCGGGCATACCTGATCCAGCCATATCAGCGCGCGCCGCCATCAGGCCCACCATCATACCCACCCTTGTGTCCTTGCGCGCGCTGCGGCGACGGGATATCGGCGACATCCTCCATCTCGGCGGCGGCGTCATCAAAGATGATCCTGTCCTCGCCGCTCAGGGCAATGAATCGCTTTCCCTTGGCCCGGCCAATCAGAGTCAGACCGGCCTGACGGGCAAGCGCCACCGCCTCGTTGGTAAAGCCGGAGCGTGAAACAAGCACCGGGATTCGCATCTGCACCGTCTTGATCACCATCTCGGTGGTCAGGCGGCCGGTGGTGTAGAAAATCTTGTCATCCGGCGCGACCCTGTTCAGGAACATCCAGCCGGCAATCTTGTCGACAGCGTTATGGCGACCGATATCCTCCATATAGACAAGCGGCCTGTCGGCGCTGCACAGCACGCAGCCATGAATGGCACCGGCACTCAGATACAGGCTTGGCGTGGTATTGATGGCCTTGCTCAGCGGCACCATCATCGAGGCATGGAGCCGCATGTCGGGATTCAGCGCGATCGTGTCGAAGCGTTCCATCATATCGCCATAGGCGGTGCCCTCTGCACATCCGCTGGTGCGGATCTTGCGCTTCATCTTTGCCTCGAAATCGGTCTCACGCTCGGTCCGCACGATAACCACCCCGAGATCATCATCATGATCAATGCCAGTGATGACATCATCATCATGAAGCATGTTCTGATTCAGGAAATAGCCGACGGCGAGTTCGGCCGGCCAGTCACCGATCGTCATCGAGGTGACGATCTCCTGCCGGTTCAAAAACAGCGTCAACGGCTTTTCAGTCACCACCGGCAGCGTGACCGGCGCTCCGGACTCATCGACGCCCGTCACAGGTTGTGACAGACCGGGCGCGTCGGGGTCGGGAGCGATGATCATCGCCGGATCGTCATTGTCGGACGGTGTTTTACTGCTTGCATCTGCCATGACGTTAAAATGGCGGAAATGCCGGACGGCAACAAGGCGAGAATTGCCGCGCCCCGAAGTAATGGCAACCGAAGTAATGACACCGCACCTTAGGCGTATTTTGCTTTTCCCACGGGATGCCGCTATCCTGCGCCCGCCGGGACAATCCGGCACCGACGCCGCCGGATGGCAGGAACAGCGTATGAAGATTCATTTTTCAGCTTCGACACATGAGGTGGCGCAGGAACGTCTGGCGCGGCTTGTCGACCGCTATGGCCAGACCGACATCGAGGCGGCCGACTGCATTGTCGCGCTTGGCGGTGATGGCCACATGCTGCATATCCTGCACGAAACGCTGGCACATGACCGCCCGGTGTTCGGTCTGAATTGCGGACGGCTCGGCTTTCTGATGAACCATTACGCCTCGGACGAGCTTGTCGAGCGGATCGGGAATGCCGAAACAGCGCCGATCCATCCGCTGCGGATGACCGTGACCGGCGCAGACGGCAGCGCGCACAGCGAGTTGGCAATCAACGAGGTATCGCTGCTTCGCCAGACGCATAATGCCGCCCATATCAGGGTCGAGGTCGATGGCAAGCATCAGGTCGAGGAACTTGTCTGCGACGGCATCCTTCTGGCAACGCCGGTCGGGTCAACGGCTTATAATTTGTCGGCGCATGGCCCGGTGGTGCCACTTGGCGGCGGATTACTGGCGCTGACCCCAATCTCACCTTTCCGGCCACGACGCTGGCGCGGCGCCCTGCTTGGTGAGCGGTCGAAGGTAAGCCTGCAGGTGCTGGAGTCAGATTTCAGGCCCGTCAGCGCCAGCGCCGACAGTACCGAATATCGCCATGTGGCACAGGTCGATATCGAACAGGCGCATGACATCACGCTGCGCCTTCTCTATGACCCCGGCTTTTCGCTGAGCGAACGCGCTGTCACCGAGCAGTTCCGCACCTGACTTCAGCCTGATTGACGATGCCGCCGCTGCGTGACGCTGGCGAGAATGTGATTTTTGGCGTCACCTTTCGCACCCGCATAATCCGCTGTCCCGCATGATCGGAGGATCATCCGTTCGTGCCATCAGCAAAGGAGCAACCCCGGAGATGAGTGACGCCTTCCATATTTCGCTTGAAGCGGCCAAAGCACGGCTCCTGCCGGGACCGGAGAACCCGCAGTTTGTCACCCTTCGCGAGCGTGGCAGCCTGACCGTCGAACTCTACCGGCCGCTGGAAGTCGACCACCAGCAACCGCACAGCCGTGATGAATGTTATGTGATTGTCGAGGGACGCGGGCATTTCGAGATGGGCGATGAAACAATAGACTTCAGTCCTGGTGATTTCCTGTTCGTACCGGCAGGCATGCCGCACCGGTTCCGCGATTTTGGCGATTCCATGATGGCCTGGGTGATGTTCTACGGCCCGGAAGGTGGCGAGGACGCATAGGTGAATTTTTTCGATCTGCGGACCGAAATGTGGGCGCTGAGCCTGTTTGAGGGCAGGCTGGCGGCGGCCGAGCTGATCCTGTTTTCGGTGTTCCTGACGGACATCGTGATGCTGGGATATATCGGTGAGCTGAGCCTGTCGGCAGCCTTGCTGGCGAATTCAACCTTTGTGCTTTTCTATGTCACCGCACTCGGCTTTCTGCAGGGTGCGCTGCCATTGGCAACACGCTATCTCGAACGCGGGGACCGGGCCGGCTATACCGGCATCATTGTTCTTTCGATTCTTCAGGCGGCGGTCATCGGCCTTGTCATTACGGTGACCTTCATCACCTATCCGCTGATCCTGCGCGCCCTGGGCTATCCGGAAGATATGATTGCCGAATCCTGGGCTTATATTTTTTGGATTCTTCCCGGCTATGGGCTGAGCGTGATCTATATTGCCGTTCGCAACGCCGTCATCGCCACCAGCAGCAGTCATGGTTTCGTGACCCTCAGCGTGGTAATGCTGGTGCTGAACGCAGCTTTCAACTACCTGCTCGGCTTTGGCTTCAGCGTCGGTGACTTCACCTTTGCCGGCATGGGCATTTCGGGCATTGGCCTTGCCTCAACACTTATCGAGGTGGCGCTGTTCGCGGGTTTTCTCGTGCTGCTGCACAAAAGCGGCTTCAGGCTGTCCGATCTTGGTGCCGGCAACTGGCAGAGGATCAAGGCCTCACTGCGACAGCTTCGCGAAAGCCTTGTCATAGGCCTGCCAATCGGCGTCGTGTTCTTTGTGAACTCCACACTGTTTTCGGGTGTTCTGATCATGGTCGGCAGGCATGACATTCAGAGCATGGCGGCACTTGCGCTGATTTTCGAATGTGCCGCCCTTCTGCTCATGATGCCGCTTGGACTGTCAGAGGCCATTGTTCAGCGGGTGTCGCTTTTTGACGCCCTTGATCAGGCCACCCAGCAAGCGCAGGTCGACATCGTCACACAAGCGTCGTTTTGCGTGACCTTTGCGTATATTTTGCTGCTGGCGATGATCTATT
>CAJWDO010000097.1 GCA_913031555.1 uncultured Alphaproteobacteria bacterium
CCGCCACTGTCGTGGTGCTTGTCGGCACCTTCTATCCGCTGGCGCTGGAAATGGTGACCGGCGCGCGGATCACCGTCGGCCCGCCCTATTTCGACGCCACCTTCAACCCGATCATGGCTGCTCTCGTCGCCGCAATGGCGCTGGGTCCGCTGCTGGTCTGGCGCCGTGGCACATTGCCGTCTCTACGTGTCAGTCTCGGCATGGCGGCGGCGGGCGCGGTGTTCGCAATGCTGGTCGGCATCTTGATGGCATCTGATATCAGTGCGGCTGGAATTGCGGGACTCGGCCTTCTTGGCTGGCTGGCGCTGGCCATTGGAGGTGATATCCTGCATCGGCTGAAGCCATGGCGCGGCGGCACCGGAACACGCGCGGCGGCGCTGCCGATGCCTGTCTGGGGCATGTGGACGGCGCATGCCGGCATGGTGGTGTTTCTTGTTGGCGCGCTTGGCAATGGTCTGTTCCAGACGGAAGTGATTGTCCGCGCCCTGCCGGGTGACAGTGTCGATGTTGCCGGCAAAACAATGACGCTTCGCGCCGTCGAGGCCCGACAGGGACCTAACTACGTGACCGAGACCGCCATCATCGAAGTCCGTGACGGCGCCGATATCGTGGCCTTTATGACGCCGGAAAAGCGTTTCTACAACGCCGAGCGCCAGACCACCACCGAGGCAGCTATCCGGCCGCGCATTGGCGGCGATGACTATGCCGTTCTTGGTGATGGCGACGCTGCCAGCGGTTACACACTGCGCCTCTATCGCAAACCCTTTGTCAGCTGGATCTGGGCCGGCGCCGGGCTGATGGCCGTTGGTGGCGCGATGGCCGCGCTTGGCCGCAGGCAGCGTCGCACGTCTGTGCTGGCCAGTTCCGTCCAGACCGCGACATGACCAAACCCGCCGCCAGCAGCACGAAACGATCGCGCCTGTCATTCATCATTCCACTTGCCGGGTTTTTGGTTCTGGCAGGTTTTGCGACCATGGCGCTTCTGGCGACATTGCGCGGTGATCGCGATGTATCGCAGCTTCCCTCGGCGATGGTCGGCAAACCCGCACCGTCAATCATGCTGCCGGCAATCATGCTGCCGGGCCTGATTGACAAGGGGCGACGTGTATCGGCATCCGACTTCGCCGGCCGGGCCTTCCTTGTCAATGTATTTGCCAGCTGGTGCGCACCCTGCCGCGCAGAAGCGCCGGCACTGGCGCTGCTGTCCGAGGACATCCCGATCTTCGGCATTGCCTATAAGGACCGGCCCGAGGACACACGGGACTTTCTGACGGATTACGGCAATCCCTTCGCCGCCATAGGGCTTGATCGCGATGGTAATGGCGGTATGAAATGGGGCGTCTATGGTGTGCCTGAGACGTTTCTGGTCGATGCCGATGGCACAATCCTGCTGCGCCATGCCGGCCCGATTGACAGGCGGGTTCTTGACGAGGTGCTGTTGCCGGCGATTGGCAGACTGCCATGATGCGCGGACTGTCCCGCATTTTGAGATCCGGACTGGCGCTGGCGCTGTTGGCATTGATGGCAGCACCACTGCCGGCCACCGCCATCACACCCGAGGAAATGCTGGCCGACCCGGTTCTGGAATCGCGGGCGCGGGCGTTGTCGAAACAACTTCGCTGCCTTGTCTGCCAGAACCAGTCGATTGATGATTCGGATGCCGAACTGGCCCGCGACCTGCGCATCGAGGTTCGCAAGCATCTTGCCACCGGTGCCGAGGACGGTGAAATCCTCGCCGCGATTCGTGACACTTATGGTGATTATGTGTTGCTGAATCCACCAGTCTCACCGGGCACCTATATCCTGTGGGGCGCACCAGTCGTGATCCTTCTTGGCGGGCTGGCCATTGTGCTGGCCGGGCGCAGGCGCCGCGATGAGGATGAGGTGGACGCACCGGAGGATGAGGCCGGCCCCACCTTGCCAGCGACCCCCACCGGCGGTGGCATCGACGGGCGCATCGCGCTGGCGCTTGCCAGCCTTGTGATGGCATCCAGTCTCGGTCTGTATCTCGTGCTTGGCCGCGCCGATCTGCCGTCACGCCCGCTGGCCGATCGCGGGGCCGAGATTGCCGCCGCCTCCGAGCAGGCGCAGACAGTCGCGCAGGACCGCGATGCCGCGCTCACGCAAGCCCGCGACCAGGTTAGCAGAACCCCTGAGGATGTCGGCGCGTGGCTTCAGCTTGCCATGGCGGCGGCAGGCACCGACAGCGCAACCGAGATCATGGCCCTTGAACAGGCCGAAAAACTGACAGGGGGCGAGCCCGCCATCCGCGCCCTGCGTGCCGAGGCGATGGCCCGCGCCGCCGAAGGCCAGGTCACGCCGCCGGCGCGCGCGTTGATCGCGGAGATTCTGACCGCCAGCCCGACCGAGCCGCGGGCGCTGTACCTGTCGGGTCTGGCCGCCTATCAGGATGGGGATTATGCCGCCGCCGTTCGCATCTGGCGGCGGCTGGAGACGCTGTCACCGCCGGATGCGCCCTGGATGAAGCTGCTGGCCGAGAATATCGCTGACGCAGCGCGATCCGGCGGGGTCGATCCCGACAGCGTCGCTCCTGTCCCACCCGGACCGGATGCCGAAGCCGTCGCCGATGCCGCCGATATGACTGATGATGAGCGCGCGGCGATGATCACGGGCATGGTCGAGGGGCTTGCCACCCGTCTTGCCGAGGAACCCGGGGATATCGAAGGGTGGCGGCGGTTGATCCGCGCCTATCAGGTGCTGGAACGACCCGACGATCTTCAGGCGGCATTGATCGGGCTTTCCGACGCCATGCCGGATGACATCGACGCACAGCTGTCGGCGCTTGAACATATGGTCGTGGCACAGCTTGAGGCCAGCTTTACCACTGCATCGAAGCGGCTTCTTGAACGGGTTGAGGCACTGGACCCGGAGCGCCCGGAGGGGCTCTATATCAGGGGGCATTTCGCCCGGCAGGCAGGCGATACCGCCCGCGCCCGCGCTCTGTGGGAACAGCTCTATGCCAGCCTTCCTGACGATGCGCCCATCGCCCCGCAGCTTCGCCGCGCCATCGACGGGCTCTGATCCCTATACGCTACCCGCGCCGGCGGTGCCGCCGTGCAGTGTCGGGCACCAGTCCCTGAGGCGCCGCAAAGACGCTGTCCGCTCCCAGAAGAAACAGCCTTGTTGTCGTCCCATGAAGCGCCGCCAGCGCCGCATCACGGCAATCAAGCCCGCCGGTCAGCACACCGAAGGCCGGCACCACTATCCGCGTTGATGTCTGCACGAAACAGGGTCGTCTGAGGCGTGCGCCACGATGGCTGACCACACCGGCTGGATGGTAATGGGCACTTATCTCGGGGCGTTGGTCCGCTTCATCCATGATATGGCGAAAGACAATCCCGCCCTCTTCATGCACGGCGCAGGCGCGGTGCCCGGGCGGCACGAAACTCTGGTCATGATTGCCTTCGACCCAGATCGTGTCACGCGCCTCGGTGATATCCAACAGTGTCTGCCGGTCCTGCGGTACCATCCGCGTCCAGGCCGCGCCGTCATGAAAGACATCGCCAAGGAACAACAGGCGCCTCGGTGCCAGTTCGGTGAGGACCTGCACCAGCCTCGCCAGCGTCTGCGCGGTATCATAAGGTGGCAGGAACTGCCCCGACCGGTGGTATGAGCTGCCCTTCTCCAGATGCAGATCGCCGACAATCAGCAATGAGGCATCGCGCCAGAACAGCGCCCCCGACGGGTGCATATCAAAGCCGTGACCGGCGAAATCAGTGGATCGATTCGACATTGGCGGCGCGGATGATGTCCTCTTCCATGTCCGACAGCAATTCATCGCCATCGTCACTGTGAACGGTATTCTCGCGGGCGATCTGCATGATCACCGGCACTGCCATGGGCGATATCATATCCAGGTGTCGGCAGACAATCTTTCCGGCGATTTCCTGCAGCGTGTCGGCCAGCCTGCCAGCATCGATCAGCCCCTGCATGGCATCACGCCGCACCGCTTTCAGCAGGATGTGATCGGGCTCATGCCGGCGCAGTACGTCATAGATCAGGTCCGAACTGAACAGGATCTGGCGGCCTGTCTTGACCTGTCCCGGATGGCGTCTCTCAACCAGCCCGGAAATGATCGCGGTATCCCGGAACAGGCGTTTCAGCAGCGGCGTGTCCTGCAGCCATTCCTCGAATTCCTCGGTCATGATGTCCGGGTTCAACAGGCTTTCCACCTCTTCCGGCGGGGTCAGCGACCAGACGGCAAGCGCATAGTCGGTCATCGAAAATCCCAGAGGCCGCAGGCCGGCACGTTTCATTCTTCGAAGCATCAGAAAACCAAGTGTCTGGTTGGCGTTGCGGCCGGCAAAGCTGTAGATGACGGTGTGGTAACGCTTGCGATGCGGGAAAATCTCGACAAGCAGCGTCTTCGCATCGGGAAGCGCCGAGCGGCTGCCATGCAGCGCCAGCCAGTCACGAATCTGGTCGGGAAGCCCGGCCCAGGCGCGGCGGCTGCCGATCAACTGCCGGACGGCAAGCGAAAGGTTGGTAGACAACGGCAGGCGGCCGCCACCATAGCTCGGGATCTGCGCCTCACCGCCACGCGCCTTCGAGACCATGACGGCAGCATTGCTGATGCCTTCATAGGTCAACACCTGCCCGCCAAACAGGAAGGTGTCACCCGGCGACAGATTGACGACGAAATTCTCTTCAATACTGCCAAGCGTCCGGTTGCGAAGCTTTACCTTCATCATCGGGGATTCAACGATGGTGCCGATATTCATCCGGTATTGCCGCGCCATCCGTGGCTCGCGGAGCGCGATCATCCCGTCCTTCAGCGTTGCCAGACGGCTATATTGCGGATAGGCCGCCAGCGCATATCCGCCATTGCTGACAAAACCCACCACCTCGTCAAATTCCTGCCGCCCCATATCGGCGTAGGGCGCGGCGCGAATGACTTCAAGATACAGCGCCTCCGGCTCAAAGGCGCCGCTGCAGGCGACGCCGAAAACATGCTGCGCCAGCACATCGAAACCGCCACGCCGGAACTGCGCGCCATCCAGCCTGTTATGGGCGATCTCGGTCTGGGCAGCGACGCATTCCAGATATTCGAACCTGTTGGTCGGCACAAGAATGGCCCGGCTTGGCTCATTCAGCCGGTGATTGGCCCGCCCGACACGCTGCAGCAGGCGGCTGACTCCCTTTGGCGCGCCAACCTGGATGACAAGATCGACATCGGCCCAGTCAAGACCGAGATCGAGCGAGCTTGTTGCCACCACGCAGTCAAGACCACCGGCCGCCATCCGCGCCTCGACCTTGCGCCGAAGTTCACGTTCCAGAGACCCGTGATGCACCGCGATCCTGAGATTGCGGTCATTCAGCTGCCACAGGCGCTGAAACACGAATTCCGCCTGCGCCCGCGTATTCACGAACACGACACTCATCCGCGCGCCGGCAATCTGTTCATAGACCTCGTCCAGCGCGTGGCGCGCCATGTGACCCGACCAGGGAATGCGGTTTTCGGTTTGCAGGATGTCGATCACCGGCGGCACCGCCTGCGGCACGGTGACGATCCTGCCACCACGACGACAGAGCCAGTCACGCGCCAGCTTTGGTCTGTCTATGGTCGCCGACAGGCCAATCCGCCGCGCCCGCGGGGCCAGTGTGGCAAGCCGTGCCAGATTCAGGCTGAGAAGATCGCCGCGCTTGTTGTCAAAAAAGGCGTGAAGCTCATCGACAATAATGTATCGCAACCCGCTGAAATAGGTGCCGGCATCCTCATAGGACAGCAACAGGGCCAGCGACTCCGGCGTTGTCATCAGGAAATCGGGCGGCTTTTTCTTCTGCCGCTGACGCCGCGATTGCGGGGTATCGCCGGTGCGGGTCTCGAATGTCACCGGCAGGTCCAGCGCCTCGATCGGTGTCGCGATATTGCGATGCACATCGACCGTCAGCGCCTTCAGCGGCGATATGTAGAGCGTGTGAAGCTGACCGTTTGAACCGCGTTCATCGATATCGAGAAAGGATGGCAGGAACCCGGCGAGGGTCTTGCCGGCACCGGTTGGCGCAAACACGATGACATCACGGCGCGCCAGCGCATGTTCGGCCGCCTCGATCTGGTGATCGAACCATCGCCAGCCCCGTTCCTGCAACCAGCCTGTCAGCGGGTGGGACTGGAGGCGCGCCGGCGGCTTCCTATATTGACTGTCATGACCTGGTTGAACCATGAGCTCTATATAGAGCCAATCGATGCCTATATCGACCCGCCTCGTCCGGTCCGGCGCGCGATCATTACGCATGGGCATGCCGACCATGCCCGCGCGGGGCATGATCATGTGCTGGCGACGCCGCAGACAATCGCCATCATGAAGCTGCGCTATGGTGCGAATTGCGCCGGGTCCTTTCAGGAACTGGATTTCGGCACACCGCTCGATGACGGACCGGTCACGATCACCCTGTTTCCCGCCGGCCACATTCTGGGCAGCGCGCAGGTCAGGCTTTCCTATGGTGGGCGGGTCGCCGTCGTCACCGGTGACTACAAGACGCATGCAGCCAG
>CAJWDO010000098.1 GCA_913031555.1 uncultured Alphaproteobacteria bacterium
TGGGTCGGGAAAATCGACGTTGCTGCGCTGCATAAACATGCTGGAATTCAGCCAGGCTGGCGAGATCAGTTTCTGCGGTGAGGCTGTGCGCTGGGAAGGTGAGGAGCCAGACCGTGTGCCGGCCGACCGTCAGCAGGTCATCAATATGCGCAGTCAGCTGTCGATGGTGTTCCAGCAATTCAATCTGTGGACACATATGACGGTGCTGAAAAATGTTACCGAGGCCCCCGTCACCGTTCTTGGAAGACCGCGCGACGAGGTGACTGCCGATGCCATGGCGATCCTCGACAAGGTAGGTATTGCTGACAAGGCCGATTCCTATCCGGCGCAACTTTCCGGTGGCCAGCAGCAACGTGCCGCCATTGCTCGGGCGCTGGCGATGAGGCCGCGGGCGCTGTTGTTTGATGAGCCGACATCGGCGCTCGACCCTGAACTCGAGCAAGAGGTGATCAAGGTAATCCGCGAGCTTGCGGCCGAGGGGCGCACTATGGTGCTTGTCACCCATGACATGAACCTGGCGCGCGATGTGTCGACGCATGTGATGTTTCTCAATGAAGGGGTTGTCGAAGAGGAAGGCAGGCCCGAGGATGTGTTCGGCAAACCGAAATCCGACCGGCTGCGACAGTTTCTTCACGCGACGTCGCAGACCCCCAACTGAAGCGTGATCCCGTCGAACCGCGGCAATGGGCCCGGCGGCGAACCATCGAAAGGAAGAAGACGATGAAATCACTGATCAAGGGAAAAATTGCCGGGCTGGCGCTGAGTGTGGCCCTGTCCGGTATGGCCGTGTCCGGTATGGCGATGGCCGATACCATCCGCATGGGCACCGAAGGCGCATACCCACCCTACAACTTCATCAACGACAAGGGCGAGGTTGACGGCTTTGAGCGCGAGCTTGGCGACGAGCTTTGCAAGCGTGCCGGTCTGACCTGCGCGTGGGTGACCAATGAATGGGATTCCATCATTCCGAACCTGGTTTCCGGTAACTACGACACCATCATCGCCGGCATGTCGATCACTGACGAGCGCGACAAGGTGATCGATTTCACGCAGGATTACTATCCGCCGTCACCATCCTATTATGTCGGCATGGCCGGCCAGTCGATCGACGTCAAGGGCGGTGTGATCGCTGCGCAGACAGCCACCATTCAGGCTGGGTTTGTTGCCGAGAGCGGTGCCACGCTGGTGGAATTCGCCACACCTGACGAAACCATCCAGGCAGTCCGTAATGGCGAGGCCGACGCGGTCCTCGCAGATGGCGACTACCTGATGCCGATCGTCGATGAGTCGAATGGCGAGTTGGCGGTCGTTGGTCAGGAATCGATCGGAGGCGGCATCGGCCTTGGTGTTCGCGAATCCGATGGTGGCCTGAAGGCGAAGATGGACAAGGCCATCGGATCGATGAAGTCCGACGGTACGCTGAACACGATGATCAAGAAGTGGTTCGGCGACGACGCCACCACATTCTAGGTTAGACCTCTGGTTTCGGGGTCTCGGTATTGGGCCGGTCCCGAACCCGCACTTTTTGGTGGGGTGGCGTTGTAACAGGCGCCACCCCGTCCTTCCGAGAATTCGCTGATGTCGGCGCATGTTCGTCGGCTTGATTGGGGGCAGGATGACAGCGAAGCCCGATATTGTGTCCGATAGTGTGCCTGAAATTGTGATTGTTGGCGCCGGCATCGTCGGTGCCTGCCTTGCCTATGAGGCTTCCCAACGTGGACTGAAGCCGCTTGTTCTTTCCGTCGGCTCCCCTGCTGGTGGTGGCAGTGCGACAGCCGCCAGCTGGGCCTGGATCAACGCCTGTTCCACAGAAAACCCGGATTATTTCCGGCTTCGTCATGCCAGCCTTCGTCGCTGGCAGGTGTGACAGCAGCAGATCGATGGCATCGCCTTCAGCGCCCGCGAAACCTTCCTGTGGGACCTGCCGCCGGACGAGCTTGCCAACGCCGTGGCCCAATTGTCGGCATTTGGCTATCCGGTCGAATTGCTGTCGGGCGATGAGACCGCTGCGCGCCTGCCACGGCTTCGCGAACGTCCCGGGGCCGCGCTCTACACCGCCATCGAGGGGGCCGTTGAACCGGTGGCGACCGCCGCCCGATTGATCGAGGCGTCAGGGGCCGGTGTCATGCAGGCACATGTGCATGGGTTGATTGTCGAGGGCATGCGGGTGACCGGCGTTATGACTGACAAGGGACCTGTCGCCGCTGGTGAGACTGTTCTGGCGGCGGGGAATGCAACGCCGGCGCTGCTGCAGACGATCGGTGTGACGCTGAAGATGCAGTCGAGTGATGGGCTGCTTGTCCTCAGCCGGCCTGTTGAAAGGTTTCTGGATGCGGTGGTCGCCGGCCCGGATTTTCATGTCCGCCAGCGCCTCGATGGCTGTCTTCTGGTCGGCGGCACGTTCGGTGCGTATGCGCCGCGCCCGGGCATGACCAGCTTGTATCAGAACGCGGCGGCGCAGCTGGCCAGGATCGCAAGCGTCTTTGATTGCCCGGCGGCGCTTGAAATGGACAGTTTCACTCTTGGACGTCGGCCAATTCCAGCGGGTGGCATGCCGTGTGTCGGACGCTCTCTGCATCCCGATGGCGGCATCTTTGACGGCCTCTACACGGTTGTCATGCATTCCGGATTTTCGAACGGAGCCGGGGTGGCGCAGGCAGCGTTGGAAGACATTCTGTCCGGCACCCGCACTTCTGAAATCGCGCCCTTTGGCATGGTGGCCTCATAATGTTCGGCAGGTGTGAGGATCCCTCCAGCCTTGATGGCGCGGTATGGCTGCTGTGCTATCTGACGACCCCGACCCACCAGTCATTCTATCTTGCCTTTGGAACTGTGCTGCTGCTGTTGGCGATTACCGCGCCGCTGTCGCTGTTGTTCGGATTCGGCGGTGCGCTGGCCAGCCGTTCGACGATCGCCCCGCTGCGCTGGTTCGGGCGCGGCTATATCGCGATGGTGCGCGGTGTGCCGGAGATTGTCTTCTTCATGTTCGGTCCGATCGCGCTTGACCAGGCGTTCGAATATCTGCGGCACCGGGCCATCTGCCCCGACTGGAGCGAGCCGGTGCGCCGCGGCAATGACTTTGTTGTCTGCACGGCGGCGAAGCTGCCGCTGAATGCCGATCCGCAATGGATGCATGAGATCTATGGATTTGCACTGGCGATCCTGTCCTTCGCCATCGTCTATGGCGCCTTTTGTGGCAATACGATCCGCGGCGCATTCGACGCCGTGCCCAAGGCGCAGATTGAGACGGCGCGCGCGTTCGGCATGAACCAGCGTCAGCTGTTCTGGCGTATTCTGCTACCGCAGATGTGGATCTTCGCGCTTCCCGGCCTGTCGAACATATGGATGATCCTGACCAAGGCAACGCCGCTGCTGTTCCTTCTTGGCGTCGAGGATATCGTCTATTGGGCGCGCGAGCTTGGCAGTGCCAAGACCCGTGCCTACAGCTTTCCGCATCCGAATTGGCAGCTCTGGTATTTCCTGGCGCTGCTGGCCTTTTATCTTGGCCTGACCCGGGTCAGCGAGATTGTGCTGGTGCGGCTGAACAGGCGTCTCAGCCATGGCCAGGCAACGCTTGCCGGCGCCAGCAGGACGGCGGCCTGCCGATGAGCTGTCTTGCCACCATCCAGGCCTATGGGCTGCGTTCGATCGGCATTGGCGAAAGGCTGCTGCCGAAGAGCGATTTCACGCTGTGCGAACAGATCGTGCTGATCGGCAGCGGGATGATCTGGAATGTCTATTTCGGCGTGTTGGCGCTGGCGCTGGGATTCTGGCTGGCGATAGCGGTCGCGGTTGGCAAGAATTCCAACAATCCGCTGGTCCGCATTCCGGCCAGCTGGTTCATCTTCCTGTTCCGTGGCTCGCCGCTGTTCATCCAGTTCTTTCTTGCCTATCAGCTGTTCGTGCTGATGCCCAAGGTCGGGCTGTCCTTCGATCTTGGTTTTATTGAAATTGCCGCTGAGACGCGGTGGTTCACCCGGGCCTGGCTTGGCGCGCTGATTGTGCTGTTTCTGAACACTGCCGCCTATACGGGCGAGATTTTCCATGGCGCGCTTCGTGCGGTGCCGGTCGGCGATGTCGAGGCCGCCGCCGCCTATGGCATGAACAGCTGGCAGACCTTCTGGCGTGTTGTCTGGCCGACAATGCTGCGGCTTGCCTGGCCGTCCTACACCAACGAGGCGATCTTCCTGTTTCATGCCACGACGCTGGTTTTTTTCACCGGGTTCCCGGCTTGGCGACAATCAGGCGATGCCCTTTATTATGCCAGCTATTTTGCCGACAAGACCTTCAACCCGTTCATCGCCTATCCGATTGTGGCCGGATACTTCATTCTGCTGACGCTTGGCATCATTGGGCTGTGGGGGGTGATTGAGCGCTATCTGAACAGGCATCTGCCGCGTGAGCAACGCCGGCGCACGCGGATCAGGCTGCCGCTGATGCGCTAGAAGCGTTCCGTCCAGGGGCGAAGTTCGACCTCCCAGCCCCAGGCACTGCGGTGCTGGGCATGGAATTGCAGATAGGTCTCGGCAAGGGCGTCAGGGTCGAGCATTTTGTCGTCGCCATCATCCTGCCGGTCATGTCGTGCCGAGCGGATGCCGCCATCAATCACGAAATGCCCGATATGGATATTCTGCGGATGAAGCTCGCGCGCCAGTGACTGGGCCAGACCGCGAAGCCCGAACTTGCCCATGGCGAAGACCGACGAGGTGGCAAATCCCTTCACGCCGGCTGTCGCGCCGGTGAAGAAGATGCTTCCCGACCCGCGTTCCAGCATCCGCCGCGCCGCCTGCTGCGCCACAAGGAAGGCGCCAAAACATGTCACCTCGATGGCGGCGCGGGTGGCAACCGGGTCGAGTTCCGTGATCGGCCCGGGAAGACGCGCCGACGGGTTGTAAACGACAAGATCGGGTGTGCCGGTCGCGCCATCCAGCGCCGTGAACAGCCGTTCAACATCCTCGATCGAACCGGCATCACACAGGTGCAGCGTGGCGCCTGTTTCATCGGCAACGGCGCGCGCCCTGTCACCATCACGCGCGGCAAGGGCGACCGCCATGCCGGCATCGTGACATTTTCTGGCAAGGGCGGCGCTGAGCCCTGATCCGGCACCGACGATAAGGGCTGAAGACGACATGGCATGGCCTTTCGCAATGGTGGGCGGCAATCACCGTGACCGATCATTGGCATTAACGGTTACTTCACCCTGTTGCGCTAGACTCTACATCAATCATTCTTGGAGGCCCATCAAATGATCACTGTGTGGGGGCGCGTTTCCTCGTCCAACGTCCAGGCAACCCTGTGGTGTCTGGCTGAGCTTGGTCTTGCTTTCGACCGTATTGATGCCGGGTTCATCTATGGCGTGACCGACACGCCTGCTTATCTGGAAATGAACCCGAACGGGTTTGTGCCGACACTCGTCGATGGAGAGAACCCGCCGCTGTTCGAGACCGGTGCCATTCTGCGCTATCTGGCGACAGCCTATGGTGATGATACCTTCTGGCCGGTGGATCTTGTGGCGCGCACACAGATCGACAAATGGGCCGAATGGGCGAAGATCAACATCGCACTGCGATTCACCTCGCCGGTGTTCTGGCTTGTCATCCGCACCGCCCCGTCGGCGTGGGATTTGGACAGGATTTTCACCAATCTCGATCTGCTGAATAAATTCCTGGCGATTGCCGATACAAGGCTGGCGGCCAATGCCTTTATCGCCGGTTCGCAATTCACGCTGGCCGACATCCAGATGGGGCATTGCCTGTTCCGCTATTTCGATATCGACATTCCGCGCGCCGGCTTTCCCCATCTTCAGACCTATTATGAGCGGCTGTGCGCAAGGCCGGCCTATCGCCGCCATGTGATGGTTGATTATGAGGAGCTTCGCGTCACCGACCAGGCGCGGCGTCTCGGAAAGCCGGTTTGATGGCGCGCGTCACCCGGCCTCCACCATACATCAGCCCGCCATCCGGCCCCGGGCTCGGCGTTACACCGGATCCGGATCGTCTGGGCGCGCCGATAATGCAGCTGTTCGCCTCACGGTCCGTTCGCGATGAAGCGAATACAGGCCGGTGGCGATGATGATGATGGTACCGAGAATGGTTGCCTGGTCCGGCAATTCATCGAACATAAGCAGCCCCAACCCGATGGCCCAGGCCATGCCGGTGAAGCGGAAGGGCGCGCCCGCGACGTCGCTTGGGGCCAGCGCGCCCTCGTTCAGGGGCGTACGTTCGTCTTTCCTCTTCGACTTCGACATGGCGCGCTGCGAGGGCGCACCTTGCGCGCGCCAGCCCGAGGCGTTTGGCCAGGGCGGGGGCGCACGTCCCACCGAGACTTTGGTCAGCCTAAATGATGGTGCAGACATGCTGACAATGAGCGTCTACAACACCGATGGTGATCTTGTATTTCGCCAGAACGTGGGTGATCTGGAGCAGGGTGAGCACAGATTTGCATGGTCGGGCATGGATTCGGATGGCAATCAATTGCCCGTTGATACATATCAAATTACTGCCA
>CAJWDO010000099.1 GCA_913031555.1 uncultured Alphaproteobacteria bacterium
CCGGGGTGGAACTTGTCGATTGCGCCGCATCTGCCATGGCGCTGCGGACGATCAAAAGCGCCGAGGAACATGTTCTGATCCGCAAGGGCGCCGATATGTGCGCTGTCGGTGGGCGGGCCTTGATGGGCGCGGTCAGGGCCGGTGTGCCGGAGCATGAGATCGCCCTTGCCTCGACCAATGCGATGGTCCGCGCCATCGCCGACAGCTTTCCCTTTGTCGAGCTGATGGACACATGGACCTGGTTCCAGTCGGGGATCAACACCGACGGCGCGCACAACCCGGTGACCAACAAGCTTGTCGAGGATGGCGACATCCTCTCGCTCAACACCTTTCCGATGATGTTCGGCTACTACACGGCGCTGGAGCGCACGCTGTTCTGCGGCCACGCCTCGAACGCGCATCGCGATCTGTGGCAGAAGAACTGCGAGGTGCATGTCCGCGGCATGGAATTGCTGAAGCCGGGGGCGCGCTGCTGTGATGTGGCGGCCGAGCTGAACAAGATGTATGCCGGCTGGGACCTGTTGAAATACCGGTCCTTCGGCTATGGCCATTCATTCGGCGTGCTGTGCCATTATTACGGCCGCGAGGCGTCGGTGGAATTGCGCGAGGATATCGACACGGTTCTGGAGCCGGGCATGGTGGTGTCGATGGAACCGATGATCATGCTGCCGGAGGGCGAGGCCGGCGCCGGCGGTTATCGTGAGCATGACATCCTGATCATCACCGAGGACGGGGCCGAGAACATCACCAACTTCCCGTTCGGAACAGACGAAATGATCGTGGGGCGGTAAACCGCCTCTCACCTGTTCTGGCGTTCACCTGTTTTGACCCTCACCTGTTATGGGCGATGCGGCCGATCAGGTTGAGGAGAAGTTGCGCCGCCAGTGTCTGCGTGCTGCCGGTCGGGTCATAGTCGGGCGCCACCTCGACAAGGTCGACCCCGACGATGCTGCCGCGTTTCGTCAGCCCGTCCAGAAGTTCCAGCACCTCGTAATACAGGAAACCGCCATGCGACGGCGTGCCGGTGCCGGGCGCCACCGACGGGTCGAACCCGTCGATATCGATGGTGATGTAATAACGCGCGCCTTCCGGGATGCGGGCCAGCATCCCGTCCACCCCCATTTCGCGGAACTGGCGCACCGACTGGATGTCGGAGCCCATGGCGCGGGCATCCTCATACCCGTCACGGGCCGTCGATGACACGTTGCGGATACCGATCTGCGACAGACCGGTCACATAATCCTTTTCGGCGGCGCGCCGCATCGGGTTGCCATGGCCAAAGCGAACGCCATGACGCTCATCGACGAAATCCAGATGCGCGTCGATCTGCACCAGATGGAACGGCTCCTCGCCGGCAAAGGCGTTGATACAGGGGATGTTGACCGAATGATCGCCGCCAAGAACAATCGGCACCGCGCCGGCATCGAGGATGGCGCGAACGCCGGCCTCGATATTGGCGTGGCTCTGGATGGTATCGGTATGGATGATGTCGGCATCGCCGATATCAACAATGCGGACCCGGTCATTTTCCAGATAGGTGACGTCATCCTCATGGTCATAGGCACCGGCGTGACCGAAGGAGAACAGCGTCGAGGCCTCGCGGATGCCGCGCGGGCCAAAGCGCGCGCCGGGCCGGAACTGCGTGCCGAAATCGAACGGCGCGCCAAGAATGGCGAAATCGGCGTCGATGGCGTCCCAGTCGGGCTGGTAGGGGTATTTGCCAAAGCTGCACAGCCCCACGAAAGGCAGGTTCAGACGCCCGCTGTCATATCCATGTCCACTCATCATCACACCTTTTGCCGGCCGCCGGTGCGGCCCTGTTAACAATATGCCCTGTTGCCGTTCTGCCTGAAGGCCCTGTCAGCCTCTGGCCGGGACAGGCTAGTCGAATTTTATCATTACCAAAAGGGGGGCCAAAAGGGGGCGCGAGACGGAACCGGTCGCAAAGGTTTGCGTCGGACGCGCCGGTGAGGCACTCTCAGACCCGAGGATATACCCATCTCGAGTGACCGCCATGCCGATCAAACTGACCGCCGCGCAGCAGACCGCCTATGAACGCGACGGTTTCGTCGCGCCAATCGATATTTTCAGCGCCGACGAGGCGGTCGCGATCCGCACCGCTCTGGAGGAGGCCGAACGCCGCTTTCCAGAGGAACTGGCCGGCCCGAACCGCAACAACGCGCATTATGTGCTGCCGGTGCTTGACGAGATCACGCATGACAGCCGCATCCTGGACGCGGTGCAGGATGTGATCGGGCCGGATATTCTGACGGCCGGCACCACGCTGTTCATCAAGGAGCCGGAAACGAAGGGGTTCATCAGCTGGCACCAGGATGCCCGCTATATCGGGCTGGAACCGCATGACTGGGTGACGGGCTGGCTGGCGATCAGCGATGTGACCGAGGACAATGGCTGCATGCGGATGATCCCGGGATCACACAAGGCACCGCTGGCCGAGCATGTCGACACCTATGGCGATGACAATCTTCTGACGCGCGGCCAGACGGTGCCGGATGTCGACGAGGATCAAGCTGTTACCGTGCCGCTGAAACCGGGGCAGTTGTCGCTGCATCATCCACGGATTGTCCATGGGTCGGGGCCGAACATATCCGGCGAGCGGCGGATCGGCTTTGCCATGCAAAGCTACATAGCGCCGAATGTCGAACAGGTGATTGGCCGCATCTGGGTGCAGCAGGCGCGCGGCACCGACAGGTTCGGTCATCATGATGTGGCGCCGCGCCCGACCGGTACCATGCAACCTGGCGATATCAAATTCCGCGACGAAGCGAATGACAGGCTGTCCGAAATCTTCTATGCAGGCGCCAACCGCAAGGGCCGCTACTGACAATAGGGCCCGCATGCGGGCACAGACAGATGCCAAGGCAGAAGCACAGACATAAAGGGACCATCAGCCATGGATGCCAATCTTAGCGCGGCGCTGGCCGCCCCGTTCACGCTGGACGTCAATCCCGGACATAAAGCCAGCTCATTTCCCAACCGCGCGGGCTCGCTTGACAGCGCGGTGATGGCGCGCGCGCAGGCGGTCATCGGCGGCTGGTCGGGCTATGCGCCGACTCCGCTTCATGAGCTTCCCGAGATCGCCGATTATCTCGGTGTCGCGCGGGTGGTCTACAAGGATGAATCAGCGCGCTTCGGGCTCGGGTCCTTCAAGGCGCTTGGCGGTGCCTATGCTGTCGCCGCGCTGGCAAGGCAGATCGAGGCGGATGGCGGCAGCGCCACCGACCTGACCGTCACCACCGCCACCGATGGCAATCACGGCCGGTCGGTTGCCTGGGGGGCGTCACGCGCCGGATGCGCCGCAAAAATCTATATCCACGCGCATGTCAGCAAGGCCCGCGAGGACGCCATGGCGGCCTTTGGCGCCGAGGTCATCCGGATCAATGGCAATTACGAGGCATCGCTTGCCGCCTGCAAGGAAGACGCCGCCGCGCATGGCTGGCAGATCGTCTCCGACACCTCATGGGAAGGGTATCACGAGGTGCCGTTGACGGTGATGGCGGGCTATACCGTAATGTCGGCGGAGATTCTGGCCCAGATTGGCGCCGCGCCAAGCCATGCGATGCTGCCGGTCGGGGTTGGCGGGTTGGCGGCCGGTATCGTCGCGCCGCTGTGGCAGGCGGCGGGGTCCTCGCTTGGCCATATGATCGCCGTTGAATCGCATATGAGCGCCTGCATGCGCGACAGCCTTGTCGCCGGCAACCCGACACCTCTCGACATTACCGAGGAAACGCTGATGGCCGGCCTGTCATGCGGCGAGGTTTCAGACCTTGCCTGGGACATCCTGAAACCGACGGTCAGCCATTGCGTGACCATCGGGGATGAGGCCGTGGCGCCGCTGATGCGCTGGTTCCACCATCGCACAAATTCGATCGAGGCTGGCGAATGCTCGACCTCCGGGCTTGCCGCGTTGCTGGCGATGCATGCCGACGGGGCGGCGTGGGAACAGCTGGAGATGATGTCGGACTCGGTGATCCTGCTGGTCGGCACCGAAGGCGCGACCGATCCCGATTTCTATCGCCTGACTGTCGGAGTGGACTGATCGGGGCAGGCTGATCGGGGCGGGCTTTTCAATCAGACCAATCTGAAATCATATTTATCTGATCAGAATCGATTCATCGACCTCTGACAGGTTCGAGCGCCCGCACAGCGCCATCGTCAGATCAAGTTCCTTGTGAAGGATCTCGAGTACCTTGGTGACACCCGCGCGGCCACCGGCACCAAGGCCATAGAGAAAGGCCCGGCCAATCAACGTGCCTTTCGCGCCAAGCGCCACCGCGCGCAACACGTCCTGGCCGGTGCGGATACCACCATCCATCCAGACCTCGCATTTGTCACCAATGGCATCGACAATGTTGGGCAGCGCGGAGATCGAGGACGGCGCGCCGTCGAGCTGGCGTCCCCCATGGTTCGAGACAATCACCGCATCGGCACCGACATTGATCGCCTGCCGCGCATCCTCGACATCCAGAATGCCCTTGATGATGATCTTGCCACCCCATTGTTTGCGAATTTCCCGCACATCATCCCAGGACAGGCTGGGGTCGAACTGGCTGGCCGTCCAGCTGGCAAGCGATGACATGTCCTTGACACCCTCGACATGCCCGACAATGTTGCGGAATTCGCGGCGGCGCGTTCCCATCATGCCAAGGCACCAGGACGGCTTGCTGGCAAGATTGATCATGTTCTTCAGGGTCGGTTTCGGCGGTGCCGACAGCCCGTTGCGAACATCCTTGTGGCGCTGGCCCATGATCTGCAAATCCAGCGTGATCATCAGCGCCGAGCAATTGGCGGCCTTCGCGCGCTCGACAAGATTGCGAATGAACTTCCGGTCACGCATCACATAGAGCTGGAACCAGAACGGTTTCGTGGTGTTTTCGGCGACATCCTCGATCGAGCAGATCGACATCGTCGACAGCGTGAAGGGAACACCAAAGGATTCAGCCGCCTGCGCGGCAAGAATTTCGCCATCGGCATGCTGCATGCCGGTAAGTCCGGTTGGCGCCAGCGCCACCGGCATCGGCACCTCCTCGCCCAGCATCGTCATTGCAGTGCTGCGTTCCGATACGTCGATCGCGACGCGCTGGCGGAATTTGATGTCCTGAAGGTCGGACTCGTTCGCATTAAAGGTGGATTCCGTCCACGATCCGCTCTCGCAATAATCATAGAACATGCGCGGAACGCGCCGTTCCATCTGCTTGCGCAGATCGTCAACACAAGCGATTACGGCCATGAAAACACCCCATTTTAAAATATGGCCCACAGAGCCCTGTCAAAATAGACCACGCACATATCGGCGGTGGCTAGCCTGCGCGGCGCAGCATGCTGGTCATCAGGATTACCGGCACCAGCCCGGCAACAACAATCATCAGCGCCGGCAGTGCCGCCGCCTCAAGCATCTCGTCCTTGGCGAACTGATAGGTGTAGGTCGCCAGCGTCTCGAAATCGAAGGGCCGCAGCAACAGCGTGATCGGGAGTTCCTTCATGATATCAACAAAGCACAAAAGGCCGCCGGCCAGCATCGAGCCACGAAGCAATGGCAGAATGACCCGCTTCAGGCTGGGCCCGAACCCATGGCCAAGCACCCGGCTGGCATTCATCATATTGTCAGGAAGCTGCCTGATCCCCGACATCAGGGCGCCATAGCCGACAGCCTGAAAGCGCACAAGATAGGCGGTGAGAAGAATGCCGGCACCGCCAAGCAGGAGCGTCGCACGTGGGTCACCCACCAGCCCGCCCCAGGCACGGTCAACGACACCGGCGAAGACCAGCACGCCAATGGCCAGCATCGTGCCCGGGATCGCATAACCGCTTGAGGCCGCCATGGTCAGGCGTCGCACCGCCCCACCACCCCGATATGTGGCCGCAAGAACAAGAAGCGTTGACACGGCAACGATCAGCACCGCCGCCGCTCCGGCCATCAGCATTGTGGCACCAACCGTGTCGATGATCAGACCAAACTGATCGGTGATCGGGTTGCCAAGCACGAATTTCAACAGCACCCCGACCGGTATGACAAATCCCAGAAGCAGCGGCAGCGCGCAGACCGCCTGACAGGCAAGCTGGCCCTTTGCACCAAGCCTCAGCGGTTGCAGTTCGACGGCGGATTTGCCATTGCCGGCAAAACGCTGGCGCGATCTTGCGTAAAGCTCAAGACCCAGAAGGCTGAGGATGAAGACAAAGCCGAACAGCGAAATCTGAGCCGCGGCGACTAAATTGTTCATGCCAAGCCAGACATTGAAAATCCCCAAAGTTATAGTCTCGACGGCAAAATACTCCACCGTGCCGAAATCGGAAACGACTTCCATCAGCACCAGCGCGAGGCCTGCAGTTACAGCCGGCCGCGCAAGCGGCAACCCCACCGACCAAAATTGCGATTTATTATGGACAATTGCGATCTCGAACAGGCTGGCCGGGGTAAGCCTGAACGCAATTCTC
>CAJWDO010000100.1 GCA_913031555.1 uncultured Alphaproteobacteria bacterium
CTGGAACAGCTTGTCTAGGTGCATGGGCATGGGCAATGTGCACACTACCATATGAATGTCATGTCATGCTGCGACGGCGCGGTCTGAGAGCCGACTGACGTCAGGTCGCCCTGATTTTTTGCCGCCACTTGCGGCAACATTCCGCAGTGGCAGGCCCCGATTTGGTCTTGCATGGCGCATTGGCCGGGGTATAACCCGGATATCGACCAACCGGGGGATTACACCATGGATGCGAATATCGGACTTATGCTCGTGATCGGCTTTCCGCTGGCGCTTTGCTTTGCGCTGTGGGTTTTTGGCAAGGTGTCTGTGCGGCCGGACTGATTGATTGGCGGGTTGACTCTCTGGCAGGCTGCCAGTCGGTCCCGGTCAATCCTGACCTTCGTCGGCAAGGGCCGTCTTTGCGGCTTCAAAGGCGAGTGTCACGCATTTATGCCTGTTGCGGATCGCGCGCACGGGCGCAAAGGCGTTAATGCCGTCAGGAATATCACCAGTCCCCGTGCCGGCCAGCCATGCTGTCAGATCATCACCAATAGACGTTAAAGCCTCGGTGCTGAGACCCGGTGCCATTTCAAGCAACAGCCCGGCACCAGCTTCGCACAGGGCGCACCCGCGCACATGGGTTGATGCGGCGGTGATTTCGCCTGATGTCACGCGAAGTTTGATTTCAACACGGTCACCACATGTCGGGTTGGAGACGGTCGCGCTATGCGTCACGTCTGCAAGCTCCGGAGCCTGTCGAACGGCATTGGCGAACGCCAATATGCGGTCTTGATAAAGCTGATCCATTTCTCACGCTTAGCAGTCCGGCGCTGACCGGGTCAATGCGCTTTAATGTCCGGTCATCAGTGGCCGTCAGCCGGCATTCACCAATAATACGGCGACACCGCCAATTGCGGCGATATAGGTCAGCAGAACCATCCAGTGAACACCGTTATAGACATTTTCCTCCGGAATATGATCCGGGCGCGGCTTGTTTCCAGCCATGGCGATTTCCCCCTCAGTGACGCTCGCAGCCACTGCGCTGCGGAGCTTCAATGTAATAACCTTAACCGCGACTTTGTTCAACCGCACGAAACAACCGAAATTGCCCCGTTTTCGGATTGATGTGCCGTGCGCCGCACACTAATATCACATTAGTTGGGGAGAAATGTGTGGGCCGTCCATTTCGTAATTTTGTCCTGTTTGTGGTGCTGTTTGCCGCCTGGCTTCTGATGTCGGGTCATTACACGCCGCTTCTGATCGGCCTTGGCATTGCCAGTTGTGCGCTTGTCACCTGGCTTGCCGACCGGATCGGAGGCACTGACGAGGAAGGTCTGCCGCTGCATATGATGTCGCGCCTTCCGGCCTATCTTGTCTGGCTGGTCAAGGAAATTATCGTCTCGAACATCGCGACAGGTCGTTTGATCCTTGGTGGCCGGGCGCGACCGGTGATGTTCACGACAAAGGCGACACAGGCTTCCGCCGGTGGGCTGGTGACCTATGCCAATTCGATAACCCTGACGCCCGGCACCGTCACCATCGAGGTGGAAGGTGCTGATGGCGACAATCCGCACCTACTTGTCCATGCGCTTAATGCGTCATTTGCCGCGGATGTCGAGAGCGGCGAGATGGATCGCCGTGTGACGGCTCTTGAAGGTGGGGGCGGCGCATGATGTTTGGTGTTGGACTGGCCGCATGCGCCGTGGCCTTGGTGATGGCGCTTGTCCGGGCCATGAAGGGCCCGACTGCCTTTGACAGGCTGTTGGCGGTCAATGCCACCGGCACGACGATTATTCTTGGCATCGCCCTGCATGGTTATGTGATGGGGCGGCCGGAATTTGTCGATATCTCGATCCTCTACGCCATTATCAATTTCATCGGCACCTTTGCGGTTCTGAAGCTGTTCGATACCGGCGGTCTTGGCGATCGCGGCGGGCGTGCGCGTCCAGATCTGCCGCGTGGCAAGGATGGCGGCGCATGACCGGGCTTGTCGAAATACTGTCCGGTCTGTGCATCGCCGTCGGCGTCGTCGCGCTTCTTGTCGGCAGTCTCGGCCTGATCCGCCTTCCTGACCTTTATAGCCGGACGCATGCGGTTGGCATGATGGATACCGCCGGTGTCGGGTTTATCATTCTTGGCCTGATCATCCATGAAGGCTTTACGCTGGTCAGTGTCAAACTCGCCCTTGTCGGGATATTCCTGTTCTTCACAAGTCCGATTGCCACACACGCACTCGCACAGGTGGCGCACCGAAGCGGGTTGAAGCCGTTGACCGAGGACAGTCCGGAGGATGAGTCCTGATGGCCGGCTACGTTACCAACCTGCTGCTTCTGGCGCTGCTTGTCTTCATTCTTGTTCTGGTAATCCGGACGCGCCGGCTGTTTCCGGTTGTCGTTCTTGCCGGGGCCTATTCGCTGGTATCGGCAGCGATGTTCGTAAATCTTGATGCGGTCGATGTTGCCTTTACCGAGGCGGCCGTCGGGGCCGGCATTTCGACAGTGCTGTTTCTGGCCGCGATGGCCTATCTCCCCGGCATTGAGAAGACCCCGCCCGAGGCGAAGGGGATTGGACACATCCTGCCGGCGTTGATCATCTGCATCATTGCCGGGCTGCTTTTGGTCGCCGCGGCGATCGAACTGCCGCCGGTCGGGGACCCGACAGCGCCGCCGCATGTCCATGTCGCGCCGCGCTATCTTGAGGAAAGCGGGTCATTCCTCCATATCCCGAACGTTGTCACTACGGTGCTGGCCAGTTATCGCGGCTTTGATACGTTTGGCGAGGTCGTCGTCGTCTTCACGGCTGGCCTCGGGGTGCTGGTGCTTCTGGCAGGTTTCACAAGAACGGCGCGCATTGCAAAATCCGGCAAGACCGGGATCGATGGCGGGGAGGGCGACGATGCTTGACAACCCGATCCTGCGCGTAACGGCGAAAATCCTCTTCGCGCCAATCATCATTTTCGGTCTGTATGTTCAGTTCCATGGTGATTACGGACCTGGCGGCGGCTTTCAGGCCGGTGTCATTATCGCGGCGGCCTTCATCCTGCATTCACTGATCTTCGGGCTCGAGGCCGGGCGCCGGCTTGTTCCCGGTTGGGCCAATCTGGCGATGCTGGCTTGTGGCGTTCTGATCTATGGCGGCGTTGGGGTTGCCGGCATGATGCTTGACGGTCTGTTCCTTGACTATAACGTGCTGGCCTCTGACGCCTCCAAGGGCCAGCATTACGGCATCCTGCTGGTTGAATTCGGCGTTGGCCTGACGGTTACCGGCGTGATGCTGGCGCTGTTCCATGCCTTTGCCGGATTTGTTGAAGCCGACTACGCCGCCACGGAGGACGAATGATGATCGGCCCCGTTGCACAGATTCTGGAAAGCTGGAATTACCTCGTCGTCATCGCGCTGATGATGGGTGGGCTGTTCATCGTCATCTCGCAGAACAATCTGGTAAAGAAGCTTGTCGGGCTGGCGATTTTCCAGACGTCTGTCTTCATTTTCTATATCAGCGTCGGTAAAATGGCGGGCGGCACCGCGCCGATCCTGACGGATGGGCCTGAGACGCTGTATTCGAACCCGCTGCCGCATGTGCTGATCCTGACGGCAATTGTTGTCGGCGTGGCGACGACGGCGCTCGGGTTGGCGCTGGTCCTGCGGATTCACGCCGCCTTTGGCAGCATCGAGGATGACGAGGTGCTGGCGATGAAGGCCGAGGCGGCCGAACCGCGCGCGCGGCGCGGTGGTGACATGGGGGATGCGGTATGAGCCTCGCCCAGATTATCGCCAATCTACCGGCGCTTGTTGTCGCCATTCCGCTGTTACTGTCACCTGTCGCGGCGATGATTCCGGTCGCCGGACTTGCCTGGATGTTGGCTGTGATTGGCAGCGGTGCTGCGTTTCTGTGTGCGCTGTTGCTGCAGGGCGCGGTGACAGGTGGCGAAAGCTTCAGCTATTTCCTTGGCAGCTGGCCGCCGCCCTGGGGCATTGAATTCGTCGTTGATGCACCGTCTGCCTTCACCGTTCTGGTGATGTCGGGACTTGCGTTCGTGACGACGCTGTTCGCGCGCACGGCGCTGCTTGCCGAAATCGCTGAGGCGGATGCCGGCAAGGCCTATGCCGCCTGGCTTCTTGCCTGTGGCGGGTTGTCCGGGCTGGTGATGACCGGCGACGTTTTCAATCTGTTTGTCTTTCTTGAAATTTCCGCACTGTCATCGGTCATCCTGATCGCGCTTGGCGCGGGGCGTGACCGGCGGGCCCTGATCGCCGGCTACAATTATCTGGTGATTGGCGCGGTTGGCGCGACCTTATATGTCATCGGCGTGGGTTTCATCTATGCCGTGACCGGATCGCTGAACATGGCGGACCTCGCCGGGCGAATCCCCGAAGTGCCACAGACAACAGTGGTGATGGTCGGCTTCGGCTTCATGATGGCCGGTATATTGGTCAAGGCAGCGATCTTCCCGGTTCATGTCTGGTTGCCAGCAGCCTACGCCTTTGCGCCATCGGCGGTGTCCTCGCTGCTGGCCGCCATCGCGACAAAGGCCGCGCTTTATGTGATGGCGCGGATCATCTTCGACATTTTTGCCGGCATGCCCGACATGACAGGGTTTGCGCTGCAATTCGTTCTTGTACCACTGGCGCTTGGGGGCATCTTCGTCGGCACTATCCTCGCCATCTACGAGAACGATATCAAAAAGCTGCTTGCTTTCAGTTCAGTGGCGCAGATCGGCTATATCGCGCTTGCCTTCGGTGTATCGACGACTGCCGGTATTGCTGCCGGATTTATCCATATCGGGAACCATGCCATGATCAAGGGCGGGTTGTTCGTTGCCGTCAGCGCCTATGCGGTGCTGCTGGGACGACGGATCAACTTGACGCAGATGACGGGGCTTGGTCGGCGCATGCCGATTACCACGACGGCGTTCCTGATCTGCGGGTTGAGCCTTGTTGGCCTGCCACTGACCGCCGGTTTCATCTCGAAACTCTATCTTGTGCGCGCGCTTCTCGAGGCCGAGATGATCATTATTCTGGGGTTGGTGCTTGCCAGCAGTGCCCTGTCGGTTGCCTATCTGTGGAAGATCGTCGAGGTATTATGGAAGCCGGCCGCGGATCATGCGCCGGTGCGCGAGGCGCCCGCACTCTATCTGCCACTGTGGATACTGGCGATTGGCAATCTGTGGTTCGGCGTTGCGCCGGCGCCGCTGGTTGACGCTGCCATGCGCGCCGCCATGCAACTGACAGGGGGGATGTGATCATGCTGATGAACCCCCAGACAGCGCTGCTTGTCGGTATCTTCGCGCCGCTTGTCACCGCATTGCTGGTCCCTTTTTTGGCCGTCAGGTCGAACTGGCGCGATATCGCAGGTCCCGTTGGCGCGCTGGTGACCTTTGTCGGCGCGGTCGAGGTGGCAGCCGTTGTTCTGGCAGGTGGAACGCCAACCTGGGTGGCGGCCGAGATCGCGCCCGGGCTTGACCTTGCCTTCCGGGTGACGCCGCTTGGCGCTATTTTCGGACTTGTCGCCTCGGGCCTGTGGATTCTGGCGGCGCTCTATTCTGTCGGCTATATGCGTGGCAATCATGAAAAGCACCAGACGCGGTTCGCGGCTTTCTACGCGGTGGCGGTGCATGCCGCGATGGCGATTGCCTGGTCGGGCAATCTTCTTGTGCTGTTCATTTTCTACGAGATCCTGACCTTTTCGACCTTCCCGCTTGTTGCCCACAAGGAAAGCCGCGCGGCGCGCGATGCCGGCCGCCTCTATATGAGCATTCTTGTCGGCAGTTCGGTGGTTCTGCTGCTGCCGGCGGTGATTTATGTCTGGTTGATGACCGGGCGGCTTGATTTCGTCCCCGGTGGTATCCTGAAAGACGCCATTCCCGCCGCCGCCGCGCCATGGCTGCTGGCGGCCTTTGTTTTCGGTGTCGGCAAGGCGGCTGTGATGCCGCTCCATCGCTGGCTTCCGGCGGCGATGGTGGCACCGACACCCGTATCGGCACTGCTTCATGCGGTGGCGGTTGTGAAGGCTGGCGTGTTCACGCTGTTGATGGTTATCGTCTACATCTTCGGCATTGATTTCCTTGCCAAAACCGGTGCCGCGACATGGCTTGTCTGGCTGACCTGTTTTACCATTCTCGCGTCAAGCTGTGTGGCGATCACCAAGGATGATTTGAAAGCGCGGCTTGCCTATTCGACGATCAGCCAGCTGTCCTATGTCGTTCTTGGCGCCGCGATCGCAACGCAGATGGCGGCCACAGGCGCCGCGCTTCACATCGTCATGCACGCGGCGGGCAAGATCACATTGTTCTTTGTTGCCGGTGCCATCTATGTGCAGGCGCACATCACGAAAATTTCGGACCTTGACGGGCAGGGACGTGAAATGCCGTGGCTGTTCGGGGCGTTCTTCCTTGGCGCGCTGTCGATCATCGGCATTCCGCCGCTTGGTGGCAGCTGGTCGAAATTCTATCTGATGGCGGGCGCAGCAGA
>CAJWDO010000101.1 GCA_913031555.1 uncultured Alphaproteobacteria bacterium
CGAGGCGTATATTCCAGCGCAATCCGCTTTGGGGTTCCAAAGCGGTATGTTTTTGTTTTCCACCCACCCGGGTAAGATTAGGTGGGACGCGGCATAGCCGGCGTCACGCTGTCAGGGACAGGGCTTTTAAAGGGCCCGCCTGCGAAGGGCGCGGTAGGAACGAGGATGGAAGCCATGTATGCGTTGGTAAAAACAGGCGGCAAGCAATATCGCGTGTCGAAAGACGACACAATTCTTGTCGAGCGGATTTCCGCCGACGAAGGTGCCGAGGTTATTCTTGATAACGTCGTCATGCTTGGTGACGGCGACAAGGTTACGATCGGCACGCCGCGCGTCGAAGGCGCCGCTGTCAGCGCCACCGTGATGCGCCAGACCCGTGGTCCGAAGATCATCATCTTCCGCCGCAAGCGCCGGAAGAACCACCGTCGTACCCAGGGCCACCGCCAGGATCTGACCCTGTTGAAGATCAACGCCATTGCCGAAGATGGCAAGTCGCTGACCCCAAAGGCCGCGCCAAAGAAGGCTGCCGCCAAGACCGAAGACGCCAAGGCCGCGCCAAAGAAGGCACCGGCCAAGAAAGCGGCAGCCAAGGCGGAAGCCAAGGCTGCCCCAAAGAAAGCAGCAGCCAAGAAAGCGCCGGCCAAGAAAGCAGCCGCGAAAAAGGCCGCAGCGAAGAAGTCCTAGATAGATTGTCCACTCTGGCGCGCCTTACGCGCCGACAGCTGAAGGGAGCTGGAACATGGCACATAAAAAAGCAGGTGGTAGCTCTCGTAACGGCCGCGATTCCGCGGGTCGCCGTCTTGGTGTGAAGAAGTTCGGCGGTGAATCGGTTCTGGCCGGCAACATCATCATGCGCCAGCGCGGCACCAAGGTTCACCCCGGTGAGAATGTCGGCATGGGCAAGGACCACACTTTGTTCGCCCTTGTCGAAGGCAAGGTTGCTTTCAAGGAAAAGTCCCGCGGACGCATGTTCGTGAACGTGCTGCCAGCCGCAGAGGCCGCCGAATAAGGCGCGCCGATCAACAGGATCGGG
Organism: uncultured Alphaproteobacteria bacterium; assembly: GCA_913031555.1. Lineage (GTDB taxonomy): Bacteria > Pseudomonadota > Alphaproteobacteria > Puniceispirillales > Puniceispirillaceae > UBA8309. The sequence goes on from CAJWDO010000101.1 coordinate 1,034, forward strand.
CGCCTGACAGGGCGGTCTGAACAAGGGGGACGCCGCGGGTTGTTCCCCTTTTTTATTGTCGACACCACCATGGTGATGAAGAGTATCCAGCGCAGGGCATTTGCCGGGTAACCCAGGATGAAGTTTCTAGACCAGGCTAAAATCTATACCCGATCCGGACATGGCGGGCCCGGTGCCGTCAGTTTTCGGCGCGAGGCGCATGTGCCGTTTGGCGGGCCGGATGGCGGCGATGGCGGTCGTGGCGGTGATGTTGTCGCGTATGCGGTGGCCGGACTGAACACATTGATCGATTATCGCTATCAGCAGCATTTCAAGGCCCAGTCCGGTAAGCCCGGGGCCGGCCGTGACCGTTCGGGCGCCGGCGGCCAGCCGGTAAGTCTGAAACTTCCCGTCGGCACGCAGATTCTGGCCGATGACCAGGAAACGGTGCTTGCCGACCTGACCGAGGAAGGCCAGGAATTCATCCTTGCCAAGGGTGGTGCCGGCGGCAAGGGAAACGCCTTTTTCAAATCTTCGACAAACCGCGCGCCGCGCAAGTCACAGCCAGGTGAGGTCGGCCAGGAGATGTGGGTATGGCTGCGGCTGAAGCTGATTGCCGATGCCGGCCTTCTGGGGCTTCCCAATGCCGGCAAGTCAACCTTCCTGAGCGCCGTTTCAGCTGCCCGTCCAAAAATCGCCGACTATCCCTTCACGACACTTCATCCCAACCTTGGTGTTGTCGGCATTGATGATCGCGAATTCGTCATGGCCGACATTCCCGGCCTGATCGAGGGCGCGCATCGCGGTGCCGGGCTTGGTCACCGTTTTCTTGGCCATGTAGAGCGTTGCCGCGTGCTGCTGCATCTTGTCGATGTTACGGGTGACGACCCGGTGGCGGCATGGCGCACGCTTCGTGACGAGCTTGCTGCCTATGGCGGCGGGTTGGCCGACAAGCAGGAAGTTCTGGCGCTGACCAAGATCGATGCCGCGCCCGATGGCTATGCCGAGGATGTGCGCGATGAACTTCAAAAGGCCGGTGCCGGCACGGTGACGACATTGTCATCGGTCAGCGGCGCCGGGGTGCGTGACCTGCTTCGACATCTGATGAGCACCATCGAATCCGCACGCGAGGCAGAAGCCGCGCCGCAGGAGCCTGTGCCATGGTCGCCATGAATGCGGCCGCCGGCACTATCGCGGCGGCACGAACCGTCATTATCAAGATCGGATCGTCGCTGCTGATCGACAATGACAGGAACGCTGTCAACGCTGACTGGCTTGGCAGCATGGCACACGATATCGCGATGCTGCGCGCCGACGGCAAGAACGTGGTGGTGGTGTCGAGCGGCGCCATCGCGCTTGGCTGCCGCGGCCTCGGCATCACCGGAAAGGCGCTGGCGATCGAGGAAAAGCAGGCCGCCGCCGCCACCGGACAGGTGACGCTGGCGCATGCCTGGCGTGAGGCGCTGGCGATTCACGATATCCGGGTCGCGCAGATCCTGCTGTCACCCGAGGATACCGAAACAAGACGTCGCCATCTGAACGCGCGGGCCACCATGTCCTCGCTTCTGGGGCTTGGCGCGGTGCCGGTGGTAAATGAGAACGACACCGTGGCGACGACCGAAATCCGGTTCGGCGACAATGACCGGCTGGCGGCGCGGGTGGCCGCCATGATCAGCGCTGATCTGCTGATCCTGCTGTCGGATATCGACGGGCTGTATTCCGGCAATCCCCGCAAGGACAATGCGGCGCGCCATGTCCCCGAGGTGGCGGCGATCAATGACGAGGTGATGGCAATGGCCGGCATGGCGAATGCCAGCTATGCCTCGGGCGGAATGGTGACCAAGCTTGAGGCGGCGCGGATCGCGATGAATGCCGGTTGCGGAATGATTATCTGCGATGGGCGCGGGGCGCGGCCGGTAAAGGGATTGATCGATGGCGAGCGGCATACGCTGTTCCGCGCCGAGCACAGCCCGCTGACAGCGCGCAAGAGATGGATCGGCGGCGCGTTGACGCCAAAGGGGCGGATTACCGTCGACAATGGTGCTGTTCATGCCCTGCGGCAGGGCCGCTCGCTGTTGCCGGCCGGCGTTGTGGCGGCGAACGGCGCTTTCGAGCGCGGCGACCTGATCGCCATCGAGGATGAAGGCCGTCAGGTCATCGGGCATGGGCTGTCGGCCTATTCGGTTGGCGATACGCGCGCCATTCTTGGCCATAAAAGCAGTGAAATCGAAAATCTGCTGGGATATCGTGGCCGGGATGAGGTTATTCACGCCGATAATCTGGCCATGCTCGAGCCAGGATTATAGGTGCAACGACCCGTCACAGGAGCCATGATGACAGAGATGTCCAAGACCGGCAGCCAGGCTGCGAACGATCATGCGGCAATGATCTCCGCGCTGGTCCACGATTCGCGCGCTGCCCAATTGGTGCTGGCGCAATCCTCCTATGAGGTGCGGATTGCCGCGCTGACGCAGGCCGCCAAGCTGATTCGCGGGGCGACGGACGAGATCCTGGCGCGCAACGCACTGGATGTGACGCGCGCTGGCGAGAATGGCATTGCCGCCGCCTTCATTGACCGGCTGACACTGACAGATGACCGGATAGAGGCGATGGCGGCTGGCCTTGAGGACATCACCGGGCTTGGCGATCCGATCGGGCGCGAACTGGCGCGCTGGACGCGGCCGAACGGTCTGGATATCGCGCGAATTTCGACGCCGCTTGGCGTGATCGGGGTGATTTATGAATCACGGCCCAATGTGACAGTCGATGCCGCTGGGCTGTGTCTGATCGCCGGCAATGCGGCGATCCTGCGCGGTGGGTCCGACAGTCGCGAGACATCGGCCTTTCTGGCAAGCCTGATGGCCGATGGTCTGACCAGGGCCGGCCTGCCGCCGCATGCCGTGCAGATGGTGCCGACCGATGACCGCGCGGCCGTTGGTGCGATGCTGGCTGCGAGCGGCGAGATCGATGTCATCATCCCGCGTGGCGGCAAATCGCTGGTTGAGCGTGTGCAGACCGAGGCGCGGGTACCGGTATTCGCGCATCTTGAAGGCATCTGCCATCTTTTTGTCGATGCCGCCGCCGATCCCGACAAAGCGGTCGAGATTGCGGTCAATGCCAAGATGCGGCGGACCGGTATCTGCGGCGCCGCGGAAACAATCCTGATTGATGAAGCGGTGGCACCGGCGCTTTTGCCAGCCATCGCACATGCCCTGCAGCAAGCTGGCTGCGCGATTCGCGGTGATGACACCAGCTGCGGCCTTGTTTCCGGTGCCACACCGGCTGTCGAGGCTGACTGGTCGACCGAATATCTGGACAGCATCATCTCGATCCGCGTTGTGGCGGGGATTGATGCCGCCATCGACCATATCGCCACCTACGGATCAAGCCATACCGACTGCATCATCACCGAGGATGCCACCCGCGCCGAACAATTCCTGCAGCAGGTGGACAGCGCCATTGTCATGGTCAATGCATCGACGCAGTTCGCCGATGGTGGTGAATTCGGCATGGGCGCCGAGATCGGAATCGCCACCGGCCGTATGCATGCGCGCGGACCGGTTGGCGCGCACCAGCTGACCAGCTTTAAATATGTCGTCAGGGGCAATGGACAGACCCGCCCCTGATCGCGGCCGGCAGCGCCGCCACCGGACACCGGGATTTTTCCATGACCGGCGACGGCTGCGTGTCGGGCTGTTTGGTGGTTCCTTCAATCCGGCGCATGACGGCCATCTCCACCTTTCCGACCTGACCCTGCGGCAGCTTCGGCTTGACGAGATATGGTGGCTTGTCAGTCCCCAGAACCCGCTGAAGGAGGAGTCCGGCATGGCCTCGCTGGCGAACCGGCTTGCCGCGGCGCGGCAACTTGTCGGGGATCGGCGGCGTGTGCGGGTCATCGCGCCGGAGGCCAGGTTCAGGTCAAGCCTGACCTTCCGGACGTTGCAGCGACTTCGCATGCACTGTTCCAGGCATAGCTTCATCTGGCTCATGGGAGCTGACAATCTGGTCGGCTTTGCGAACTGGCAGCGGCACGATGTCATCACCAGAACCATGCCCATTGCGGTGATTGACAGGCCGGGCTATTCTTATCCTGCGTTGAGAGCGGGAGCGGCGCTCCTGCGCCGCCGGATCACACCGCGCCGGATGGCCAGAAAACTGGCATCATCGGAGCGGAACAGAACCGGATGGTGTTTCATCGCTGGGCGCCGGCACCATGCGTCGGCAACAGCTCTGCGACAGGCTCGGCAGCGGGCGCGGCAGCAGGGCGCAGAACTGGAGAGAGACGATTAGCAGATTGCAATCGAATCCAGATCCCGACCAGGTCTTGAAATTGGTCACCTCTTCCCTGGATAGCGATAAAGCTGAAGACGTGATTGCCATTCCATTGCAGGGCAAATCGTCGATGGCCGACCATATGGTCATCGCCACTGGCAGCTCGTCGCGTCAGGTGGCGGCTATGGCAGAACATCTCGAACACAGGCTGAAACAGGCCGGTGTCGAGGTTCTGGGGCTGGAAGGCATGCGGCAGGCCGACTGGGTGCTGATTGACGCGAATGACGTCATCATCCACCTGTTCCGCCCCGAAGTTCGTGAATTTTACGGACTTGAGCGGATGTGGGCGAATGACGGACCGCAGGAGATCATCACCGTAAGCAGCTAGGGCCGCTGTAACAGGCATCATATTCCTGTGCGCCCGCGCGACGCCGTGGCCGCGTCGCCGGTGCCAGAGCGCATTTTCGATAAAGACCAATCTCGACAAAGACCAATCTCGACAGAGAACTTCCGATGAAACTTGTCATTCTTGCTGTCGGCCGGGGACGGGCATCGCCGGAACAGGCACTTGTTCAGGACTGGCTTGGCCGGTTGCCGCAGGGTGGCACATTTGTCGAGGTCGAATCGCGTCTGCCATCCGGGCCGGCGCGCACGCGTGACGAGGGCGAACGCCTGCTGCGCCACCTTCCCGCCGCAGCGCCGCTGATCGTCTGTGACCCGAAAGGCCGCGATATATCATCCGAGGCCCTGGCCACACTCCTGCAACGGCACCGCGATGACGGCGCGGCGGCGGCCTATTTTGCCGTTGGCGGCGCTGACGGGCATGACAAGGCTGTTTTGGCGCGGGCGCAGGAGACGATCCGCCGGCTGCTGCAGGAGCTGCACAAGACCAAGGCCAAGGCGGGCGAGACCGTCTTCATGGACGAGCTCGCGCGCGCGCTCTCCAAGGTCAAGGCGGTCGCGATGGACAACAACGAGGCGATCCGCGATCACGAAGCGAAGGAGGCGCTCTACAAGCTGCAGGAGCGCTTCGCGCCGCCGGAGCAGCTCACCGGCCCGCACATGCCGCGGCGCCGCATCGTGCGCGAGGGCGTCC
>CAJWDO010000102.1 GCA_913031555.1 uncultured Alphaproteobacteria bacterium
CGACGAGGAGGTCTGACCCATGCCGGTGATGACAGATGATCAGGTTGCCAGCGCCGGTGAGGCGCTGTTTGTCGCCGAGCGTGATCGTACCCAGACGCGGCTTGTGTCGGCGGCGCATCCCGGCATGGATATGGATGATGCCTATGCTGTTCAGGCGGCCTTTGTCGGGCGCAAGCTTGCCGCCGGGGGTGCCATCCGGGGCTGGAAGATAGGCCTGACCTCGAAGGCCATGCAATATGCGCTGAACATCGATATCCCCGATAGCGGCATTCTGTTCGAGGACATGTTCTTTGACCATGGCGGGGTGGTGCCGGGGGACCGCTTTATCGAACCGCGGATCGAGGCCGAGATTGCCTTCATCATGAAGAGTGACCTTGCCGGTGGGGATGTCACACCGGCCGACGTCATCGCCGCGACCGGGCATGTCGCGCCGGCACTCGAGATTCTCGACACGCGCATCTACCGTGCCGATCCGAAGACAGGGGCGCAGCGCAGCGTTCTCGACACGATTTCCGACAATGCGGCGAATGCCGGCATCGTCCTTGGTGACAGCACGCATGCCATCGGTGAGGCCGACCTGCGCTGGGTCGGTGCCATAGTGGCGCGCAATGACGAGGTCGAGGAAACCGGCCTTGGCGCCGGTGTGCTGAATGACCCGGTTCTCAGCATGGCGTGGCTTGTTCACCGTCTGGCACGATATGGTGACGGGCTTCGGGCCGGCGATGTCGTGCTGTCGGGAAGCTTCATCCGGCCGATCGAGGCACGGCATGGTGACAGCTTCCTTGCCGATTATGGTCCGTTTGGTAAGGTCCGGATTGATTTCGAATAGGCGACACCACCCCCCGCAGATCACCCCGTCCAATATAAGGAGAGGCCGTCATGGCAGCGCCGGTCAACACATTCAAGAAATCCCTGAAAGAGGGACGCCAGACCATCGGCTGCTGGCTGACCCAGGGTACGGCCATCGCCGCCGAGATTGCCTGCACCGCTGATTTCGACTGGCTGTTGATCGATACCGAACATTCGCCGAATGACATGCCGTCTGTTCTGGCCCAGCTTCAGGCCATCGCCGGTTATGGCAAGCCGGCGGCGGTTCGCCCGCCCATCGGCGAGGCGCATGTCATCAAACAGATCCTCGATCTTGGTTGCCAGACGCTGATCGTGCCGATGGTTGAAAGCGGCGATCAGGCGGAAATGCTGGTGCGCGCGATGCGCTATCCGCCGCATGGCATTCGCGGCGTTGGCGGGGCCGGGGCGCGGGCGACCGGGTTTTCCGCCCATGCTGACTATCTGACAACGGCGAATGACGAGATGTGCCTTGTCGTGCAGGTTGAAAGCCGCGCCGGGCTTGACGCCATTGATGATCTGATCGCGGTCGATGGTGTTGACGCCATCTTCATCGGTCCTTCCGATCTCAGCGCCAATCTTGGCCATATAGGCAATCCCGGCGCGCCGGAAGTTGCCAGCGCCATTGATGCCGCGCTGGACAAGATCGCCGCCTCTGACAAGGCGTCGGGGATCATGGCGCTCGATCCGGCGGCGGCGCGCCACTATCTCGACCGTGGTGTGGATTTCGTCGCTGTCGCGATTGACGCGACCACGCTTGCGCGCAGCCTTCGCGCCATCGCCACAGAGATGAAACCCCGCTAGCCGGCGCACCGACACCTGCCGATCAAAAAAACGCGACATTTGGTCCGTCAGGCCGGTGATGGCGTTGACCCGGCGCCGTTACCCCTCTATCTGCTTTCAGGCAGGTACAGAAGGGGAACATGGTGGAGATTGTCTGGTTCAAGCGTGACCTTCGCGCGCATGACCACGCCCCCTTGGTCGCGGCGGCGGTGTCCGGGCCGGTGATCCCGCTCTATATCCTTGAGCCCGACCTGTGGCGGCAGCCCGACATGGCGCGGCGTCATTATGATTTTCTGGCCGAATGTCTTGGCGAGCTTGACCGCGAGCTGACAGCGCTCGGGCAGGGTCTGGTGCTTCGGGTTGGTGATGCTGTGGAGATACTGTCCGCACTGTGCGCCAGCCATGGCGTGACCACCATCCGCATGCATCAGGAAACCTGGAATGGCTGGACCTATGATCGTGACAGGCGGGTGCGTGCCTGGGCGCGGTCGGCCGGTGTGCGCATTGTCGAGGAGATGCAGTTCGGCGTTCACCGACGCATGGCCTCACGGCGTGGTTGGGCGGGCCGCTGGGATGCGATGATGGCAGACCCGGTCCTGCCTGCACCTGCCAGCTTGACGCCGGTTCATATCAGCGGTGATGAGTGGCCTGACCCGCAATATCTTGACCTTGCCGCCGATCATTGCCCGCAGCGCCAGCCAGGTGGTCGTCAGGCCGGGTTGGATCATCTTGCAAGCTTTCTGTCGCATCGCGGTGAGAGCTATCGCTTCAGCATGTCATCGCCGGTCACGGCGCCAGGTCGCTGCTCGCGGCTGTCCCCCTATCTTGCCTTCGGGGCGGTGTCGATGCGCGAGGTGTGGCAGACGTCGCGCCAACAGGCTGGCGATCTGGACTCCCGCCCGCCCGGTGCGCGGCGCGCCTGGAAGCAATCGCTGAAGAGCTTCAACAGCCGCCTTCACTGGCATTGTCATTTCATGCAGAAACTCGAGGATGAACCGGCGGCTGAATTTCGGCCTTTTCATTCCGCCTATCATGACCTCGACAAGTCACACGCCGATGCCGGCGCGTGGCTGGCGGCATGGCGGGCCGGACAGACAGGCTATCCGCTTGTCGATGCCTGCATGCGCTCGCTTGCGGCGACCGGCTGGCTGACGTTCCGTATGCGGGCGATGGTGATGAGCTTTGCCGCCTATCATCTGTGGCTTGACTGGCGGGGGCCGGCGCTGCATCTGGCGCGCCAATTCACCGACTATGAGCCCGGTATTCATTACAGCCAATGCCAGATGCAGTCCGGGATCACCGGCATCAACACCATCCGGATCTATAACCCGATCAAGCAATCGCAGGATCAGGACCCTGACGGGGTGTTCATCCGGCAATGGGTGCCGGAGCTTGCCGCCATGCCGACGACGTTGATCCACACGCCCTGGCTGAAACCGGCGGTGGCGCCGGGCTATCCGCCGCCGCTGGTAGATGAAAGGCGTGCAAGACGCGCGGCATCCGCCGCCATGTTCGCCATTCGCAAATCCGGTGCGCATGCCAGCGAGGCTGCTTTCGTGGTGAACAGGCATGGCAGCCGTGGCGGTCGTCATTTCGTCTCCGACCGCGCGCAGGGACGGCGGCACCCCGCGCCGCCACAGCAAAGGAATCAGTTGGAACTCGACCTCTAGCGGCCTAGTCTGCATCGCCACCGAGGGAGCGCGCCATGCTTGCGCCTGACAGAATGACAGGATGACAAACGACCCGATGACAAACGACCCGATGACAATTGACGATATGACCGGGCTTCTGACCGATCTCACCGCGCCGGTGCTGGCCGCGGGGGAGACGATCATGGAGATTCACCGACGCGGTGTCGTCGCACGAACAAAGCCGGACGGATCGCCGGTCAGCGAGGCTGACGAGGCCGCCGAGGCGATCCTTCTTGCCGCGCTTGCCGATGTGGCACCTGATATCCCGGTGGTGTCGGAGGAAAATGCGGCAAGCCGTGCGATCACCCCGCCCCGGGCGTTTTTTCTGGTCGATCCGATTGACGGCACCCGCGAATTCCTGCGTCCCGACGGCAATGGTGCCTTCACCGTGAATATCGGGCTTGTGATTGATCACAGGCCGGTCTTCGGCATCGTCCATGCGCCGGCGCTTGGGCGCTTTTTTGCCGGCATTGTGGGTCGCGGCGCGTGGGAGACATCGGGCGGCGCGACGCGTCCGATCCGGGTGAGGGAGGTTCCTGAAGATGGTCCTCTTGCCGTGGCCAGCCGGTCGCATCGTGACCCGCAGACGAACGCCTGGCTGGAAAGCCACGGCATCACCAACACGATGTCCACCGGATCAAGCGTGAAATTCGGCCTTCTGGCCGCCGGCGAGGTGGATGTCTATCCCCGCTTTGGGCCGACCATGGAATGGGATACCGCCGCTGGTGAGGCCGTGCTGCTGGCGGCGGGCGGGCGCGTCGCCTTTCTTGACGGGTTGGACTTCACCTATGGCAAGCCAGGCTTCAGGAACACACCCTTCATTGCCTATGCCGGATATACCGGCCAGCAAGCGTAAATCGGTCGGAATTTATCTTCCTCACCCACGCCCGATAAAGGGCATTTTGGGTGCCATCACGGTCATGAACTGGACATTCGCATCCAGCGGCATCTCGGCCATATGAAGCACCGATGAAGCGACATGCGCGACATCCATCGTGGCTTCGGCCCGGATCGACCCGTCGGGTTGCGGCACGCCCTTTGTCATCGGCATCGCCATTTCGGTCAGTGCGTTGCCGATATCTATCTGCCCGCAGACAATGTCATAGGGCCGGCCATCAAGCGAAAGCGTGCGGGTCAGGCCGGTAATGCCATGTTTGGTCGCCGTATAGGGGGATGATCCAGGCCGCGGTACATGCGCTGAGATCGACCCGTTATTGATGATCCGGCCGCCCTGCGGTGACTGGCGGCGCATAATGCCGAAGGCGGCGCGCGCGCACAGAAAGGATCCGGTCAGATTGATCCGCACGACATCCAGCCAGTCATCGATGTCCGTTTCATCGATGGTGCGGGCCGGACTGCCACGACCGGCATTGTTGAACAGCACGTCCAGCCGTCCCCATTTTGCCGCCGCGGCGGCAAAGCTGGCCTCGACCTCGTCCGGCACGCCGACATCGCATGGCAGGACCAGCGCATCCGGGTGGTCGCCTGCCACTGCCGAGAGTGTGTCCGCATTGCGCCCGATCAGCCCGACGCGATAGCCTGCCGCCAGAAACGCGGTGGCGGTGGCGGCACCGATGCCGCTGGAACCACCGGTCAGGAGTATTCGGAGAGATTTCACGCGGCTAATTTAGGTCGAAAAGCCCTTAAGGATTGACGCCAAAACGGAAGGGCTGGTAACCAATGACGCGATCATAACCACTGACGTCCCAATAGTAAGCAAGCACTTGGTATACATTGTCCGCTCGGGCATGTGACCCTTCGATGTCCGCTACAATTCCCGGAAAGGCTTGCAAGGATTCGGCGCTCGTTTGTCCTGCTGCTTTTGAATCGCGCGTCAAGTAGAGGTAATTGTAATAGCCTTGCTTCACGAAAAGGGTGGTTTCGTATCGTCGAGTCACTTGGTTCCACGCCATGCGATGGGTGGGCTGCAAGCTCCAGTCAGAGATGCCGCCAAACACATAGATGTCCTTGCCGACCAATGGTTCGAAGGCTTTTAAGCTGAAATGAACTTGGACATAGTCGCTGCCCGTCGTGTTTTCTTGGCGATCGTTGGCAATCGTAAAATGCCCATCCAAATCTCGACGGGCTTGATGAAAGGAGAATGTTCGGGGCTCGTCTTCTTCCAAATAGACGTGCCAAAAAGATGCTGTTTCTTCAATGCGTTGGATGCCGAGGGCTGCGAACTGATTGCTTTTGAGGTCCGCGAATCGCCAGCTGTTTCCACCGGCAAATGATTGCTCATTTGTGGGGTTATAGACAACCTCATTGCCGCGCACGAATTGGGGTTCTATATTGGAGATAGCAGATTCCCAACGACCATTTTGCAGCGCCACGCATTGCAACGCATCGTAGGCGTCGTACAAGGGATAATTGCTGTCCCCGTGTTTGACGGTGAAATCCAATTCCTGGTGGGTCCGTTTGTCCCGGATCACAGTTGATTCTCGAGCCAGCGCTTCAATGGTGACGGCTGTCTCGTACAAGGTAAACCGGCGCTGAATCAGTGCTTCATCTGGGCGGTCGATATCGTAAACTTCAACGATATAATTGCCGCTCAAGGCAAATTCCGTCAAGTTGTTCGGGAATGAGGAGCGGTAGTGGATGTAAGTCGCTTTGGTGTTGAAGCTCGATTCGATGGATTCGAAACTGCCGGTAGTGAACCCATTGATCCAGTCAGAAGGATCCAAGTCAGGGGAATCAAACCAGTCAAACGTGCAATGCTTCCAGCGTATTTCAAGCCGCCGTTGAAAGGGTGAAAAGTCATCAAAAGCCAACTCCAGACGTCCGCTTTGCAGGGGTACAAATGGCGATGCTGTCGGCACCCCGTATGGATGCAATTGAACCGTCCGAATATCTTCAGCGGTGAACGAAATGGGGTAGGCCAATTCTTGACCGGTGATACTGCCCCCAAAAAAGACGATCCAAACAACGGCTCCGAGCCATTTTTTGCTCAAGCGAACAGACACGAATGAACGACCCCACCCCCCAATGGAG
>CAJWDO010000103.1 GCA_913031555.1 uncultured Alphaproteobacteria bacterium
ATTGCGAAACTACCGGGATCGCATCGCTGAAGGTCAAACACAATAATGTCCTTGGCTATCACGTCGATGTTCGGAGCACGCATGCTGAAAAACTGATGCAGGATGAACAGTTTATTCATCGCCAGACAACGGCGCAGACGGTGCGGTTCACCACCACTGAGCTTGCCGAGCTTGAGCGTGATCTGTCGACAGCCGCCGACCGGGCGCTGGCGCGTGAGCTGGAAATTTTCGAGACATTGCGGTTACAGGCGCTTGCCGAGGTGGACCAGCTTGGTGCGGCGGCGCGGGCGCTGGCGGCGATTGATGTGGCGATGGCGTCGGCGGCACTTGCCGTGAAGCGGGATTTCTGTCGGCCCGAGATTCGTGATGATCTGAGTTTCGAGATCGTGCGGGGCCGGCATCCGGTAATCGAGACCATGCTGACCGGTGGTGAAAGTTTCATCCCGAATGATTGTGGGCTTGGTGATGCGGGCGAGATATGGCTTGTCACCGGCCCCAACATGGCTGGCAAATCAACCTTTCTGCGGCAGAACGCCCATATCGCCATCATGGCGCAGGCCGGCCTGTTCGTGCCTGCCGAGACAGCATGTATAGGGGTCATCGACAGGATTTTCAGCCGCGTCGGTGCGGCCGATGATCTGGCGCGGGGCCGGTCCACCTTCATGGTCGAGATGGTCGAGACGGCGGCGATCCTGAATCGGGCCACCGAACGGTCCTTTGTCATTCTTGATGAAATCGGGCGTGGCACAGCCACCTATGACGGGCTGGCCATCGCCTGGGCGGCGCTAGAGCATCTCCACCAAAGCAACCGATGCAGGACGCTGTTCGCAACGCACTACCACGAGCTGACCAATCTGCGGCACGATCTGGAACGGCTGTCATGTCACTCGATGAAGGTACGCGAATGGCAGGGTGAGATCATCTTCCTGCATCAGGTGATTGATGGCGCCGCGGACCGCTCTTACGGCGTTCATGTGGCGCGGCTTGCCGGACTGCCGCCGCAGGTGATCTCCCGCGCGCAAACCCTGCTTGCCGAGATGGAGTCAGGTGGACACGGCGTTATCGATGCCGAACGGCTTGCCGCCGAATTGCCGCTATTCACCCGGGATTTCGCCACCGCGCAGACTACATCCACACCGGCCGAGGATCCGGTAAGAAGCCGGGTCGAGGCAATCAACCCCGATATGCTGGCGCCGCGCGAGGCATTGGAGCTATTATACGAACTTCGCGACCTTCTCCACGCACCGACGGACAACATCAAAGATGATACAATTGGGTAATGGGGTATGACTTCGAATGCCACAACGGCCCCGGGTGCCGGCAGCAGCCAGATCAAGCAATGGCGACAATGGATTCAGCCGCTCGAGGCGGCGCTTGCCCAGGATCAGCCGCCGCTTGACGATACTGCCCTGTGGCAGGTGGCGAATGATCTGAAGACGGCCGATGACAAAACCTTCCGGGCGGCGCTGCTGGCCTCGGCACGGGCGGCGCATGCGTCGATGAAAACCGGGCTTGCCGACGAGTTGACCGCCGGGCGTGATGGCGCTGTCTATGTCGGCCGCCATTCGCTTGGCATGGATCAACTTCTGGCAAGCTTTCTCGATATTCTTGTGCAGCGCCATCAGGCGGCCGGTGTCGCGCTTGTCGCCGTTGGCGGGTATGGCCGCGGTGAGCTGGCACCGAATTCCGATATCGACCTTCTGTTTCTGACGGCGCATGACAACGACCCTGCCGCCGACATTGTTGTCGAGGCGCTGCTCTATCTGTTGTGGGACCTTGGGCTCAAGGTTGGTCATGCAAAACGGACGGTGGCGGATACGATCCGTGCCTCGCGAGAGGACCAGACAATCCTGACAGGGCTTCTCGAAATGCGGTTCGTCGCCGGCGACAGGCCGCTGGCAAGAAAGCTGGACGGCGCGTTCCGGCGTGAGGTGGCGCGCCTCAAGCCGGTGGATTTCGTCGATGCCAAGCTCCAGGAGCGGGATCAGCGCCATGACCGGCAGGGTGCCACGCGTTATGTCGTTGAGCCCAATATCAAGGAAGGCAAGGGCGGACTGCGCGATCTTCACACGCTGTTCTGGATCGCGAAATTCGCCTATCGCGCCGACAGCATCATCGACATTGTCGACAAGGGCATTCTGCGCGAAAGCGAGGCGCGCCGCTTTGCCGCCGCGCAGCGCTTCCTGTGGACTGTCAGATGCCATCTTCACCTCCGCTCGGGCCGACCCGAGGAGCGGCTGGATTTCGATGCCCAGATGGCGATTGCCCCGCTGATGGGATTTGCCTCGCGTGGCGGCATGCGCGATGTCGAACGCTTCATGAAGCGGTATTATCTTGCGGCGCGCGACGTTGGAAACCTGACCCGCATCATCTGCGCGGCGATGGAAACCGATTTTCGCAAACGTCGCCTTGGCTGGGCCGAGGAATTCCGGGGACGTCAGGATTTCGGACATTTCCGCATCCGCTCCGGCCGGATCAACCTTGATCCCGAGTTGATGTTCCGCGAGGCGCCGCTGCGGATGCTGGAGATATTCCATCTGGCGCTGGAACAAAAGGCCGACATTCATCCGCAGGCTCTGCAGCGGATCACGCGTGGTCTTCACGCGCTTGGCGATGCGACCCGGGATGATCCGCGCGCGGCCAAGGAGTTCCTTGCCATTTTGACATCGAAGCACAACCCTGAGCGCGTTCTTCGCCTGATGAACGAGAGCGGTGTGCTTGGCCGTTTTCTCCCCGATTTCGGCAAGATCGTCGCGATGATGCAGTTCGACATGTATCACAGCTATACTGTCGATGAGCACACCATTCAGGTTGTTGGCATTCTCCACCAGATCGAGAGTGGCGGTCTTGCCAGGACGGCGCCGGTGGCAACCTCGGTAATGCCGGAGATTGAATCGCGGCGCACCCTGTTTGTGGCGGCATTTCTCCATGATATCGCCAAGGGCCGTGACGGCGACCATTCCGAGCTTGGCGCCGAGCTGGCGCTTGAGATCTGCCCGCGACTTGGCCTGACCACGGAGGAAACCGAAACCGTCAGCTGGTTGGTGCGCCAGCATCTGCTGATGAGCAAGACGGCCTTCCGTTATGATCTGAACGATCCGAAGACGATTGATGATTTTACCGCCATCGTGCAATCGCCGGAACGTCTGAAGCTGCTTCTGGTGCTCACTGTGGCTGATATTCGGGGCGTCGGGCCGACCACCTGGAACGGCTGGAAGGCGGCGTTGATGCGCGATCTCTATTATCAGAGTGATGCGGTGCTTCGCGGTGCCGATGCCAGCGTGATTGCCGCCAGCAGCGCCGAAGAGGCGCGTGAGATGGCGCGGACCGACCTGCCATCATGGTCGGACGGGGATTTTGCCGCCCATGCGGCGCGCCTGCCACGCAATTACTGGACCGGGTTCGATACCGAAATGCATGTCAGGCATGCCGAGCTTAGCCACAGCTTCCGCGACCTTGACGTGCCGCTTCTGGTCGATTTCCGGCAGGTGGCGGATCGCAAGGTGACCGAACTGACGTTGCTGACGGTTGATGATGCCGGGCTGTTCTCACGCGTTGCCGGCGCGGTGGCGGGGCATGGCATCAACATCATCGGCGCGCGAATCACAACCTGTACCGACGGCACGATCCTCGATGTGTTCCAACTGCAGACGACGAAGAACGAACTTGTCGAGGACACAAGGCTTCTCGAACGTGTGAAGGACAGCATCGATTCCGCGGTTACCGGAACATTGCGTCCGCAGGCGGCGCTTCAAGAACGGTGGCAGAGCCTGCCGGTGCGGGTGCGGCGCCTGCCGGTGCCGTCGAGGGTGATCCTCTCGAACAGGATCAGCTCTACCCATACCGTCATCGAAGTCAATGGACGTGACTTTCCGGGATTGCTTCACCGGCTGACCCAGACATTTGCAGATCTCGGGCTGCAGATCCAGACGGCCACCGTGTCGACCTATGGTGAACGTGTTGTCGATGTCTTCTATGTGAAGGATCTGTTCGGGCTGCAGATTCACAACCAGGCGCGGCTCGACACCATCCGTGATCGTTTGCTGGCGGTGTTCGACCAGCTTGACGAGGCGGCTGCATGAGCGTGCAGCCCCGTATACAATCATTGGCGCAGGCGTTCCGGCAGATCAGCGGTCTGACCGGTGTCAGTCGCCTTCTCGGCTTTGTGCGTGACGTCATCTTTGCCACGTTTCTTGGCGCGGGCCCGGCGGCTGATGCCTTTCTTGTCGCGCTGAAACTGCCGAACATGTTCCGCCGACTGACGGCCGAGGGCGCGATGGCCAATGCATTTGTCCCGGCCTTTACCGCGGCCCGTCAGGAAGATGGCGAGCCGGCGGCGATGGCGCTTGCCGGCGAGGTGCAGACAACATTGGTTGTCGCACTGTTCCTTGTCGTTGGCCTTGCCGAGATCTTCATGCCGGCGGTAATTTCGGTCATCGCCCCGGGATTTGTCGACACGCCGGCGCGGATGGAGGCGGCGATCGCCCTTGGCCGTGTCACCTTTCCCTATCTTCCGCTGATTTCGCTTGTTGCCTTCTGGGCGGCAATCGCCAACGCCAGTCAGCGTTTCCTTGTGGCGGCGGCGATGCCGTTGATTTTCAATCTGTGCCTGATTGGCGGGGCGCTGGTGATCCCGGTGGCCACAGGCTGGCTGGCGGTCGAGCGGGCGATGCCGCTGGCGGCGGCATTGCTCTGCGCCGGGGTCGTGCAGCTTGCTGTGATGGCAATGCTGCTGCGGCGTCATCGGATCATGCCGGGCTGGCGTGTGCCCCGCTTCGGGGCCGCCGCAAAGGCGATGTGGCGCCAGTTCGGCGTTGCCTCGGCGGGGGCGGTGGTGATGCAGGTCAATCTGATCATCGACCTTGTGCTGGCGTCATTGTTGACGGTGGGCGCGATTTCCTGGCTCTATTTCGCTGACCGGGTGGCGCAGCTTCCCTTGGGAATTTTCGGCATAGCCCTGGGGACCGCCCTGTTGCCCCGCCTCTCTTCACAGTTTCGTGCCGGCAATCTTGATGCGGCGCGCGGCTCGCTGGCCGAGGCGTTGTTGTTTGCCGCTTTTCTGGTGATCCCGGCGACTGCCGCGCTGGTCGCTATCGCACCGCAGATTATTGGTGGGCTGTTCCGCTATGGCGCCTTCACCGCCAATGATGCCGCGGCGGCATCCACTGCGCTGATGGCCTATGCCATTGGCATGCCGGCCCATATCCTGGTCAAGATCCTGCAACCGGCCTTCTATGCCACAGCCCGGCCAGGCTTTGTGCTGAAGGTGTCGATTGCGGCTGTCATCACCAATCTGGCATTGTCGCTCGCGCTGATGCCTGTTCTCGGGCATGTCGGGCTGGCGCTGGCCACTTCTGTTTCCGGCATGGTGGCCGCCGGCGCACTGATGGTGACGCTGGCGCGGGATGGGCATATGGGCTTTCCTGCTCCGATGGTCATCGCCCGAATCGGCGGTGCCACTCTGGTGATGCTGGCGGTGCTTCTTGTGGCCAGCGCGTGGCTTGGCTCATCCTTTCCCGGCTTGCCGGCGGTCGGTGTTCTTGCCGTTCTGGTGGTCGCTGGTGGCGGCACCTATTTCGCGGTGGCATTCGTGCTCCGCGCCATCCCGAGGCAATTGTTCCGCCGCTGACCGCCTTCTTGGGCTTGACCGCGACCCAAGCTGCCATCATAACGCAGGCTGATCTTCCAAAAACGCGGCTTCAGGGAACGCCTATCGATCATGACGACCGTTCAGCCCATGCCGGAAAACCGGATTTTCTCCGGCATCCAGCCGACCGGCAATCTTCACCTTGGCAATTATCTTGGCGCCATTCGCAACTGGGTGACGCTGCAGGACAGCTTTGAGTCGATCTATTGTGTTGTCGATCTGCATGCGATTACCGTGCCGCAGGACCCGCAGCAACTTCGCCAGAGCACGCGCGAGGTAACGGCGAGCCTGATCGCCGCCGGCATTTCGCCGCAGCACTCGATCCTGTTCAACCAGTCGCGCGCACCGCAGCATTCGCAGCTTGCCTGGATCTTCAACTGCGTGGCGCGGCTTGGCTGGCTGAACAGGATGACACAATTCAAGGAAAAGGCTGGCAAGAACCGCGAGAATGCGACGGTTGGATTGTTTGCCTATCCGACCTTGATGGCAGCCGATATTCTTGCCTATCGGGCGACCCATGTCCCCGTTGGCGAGGACCAGAAACAGCATTTGGAACTGACCCGCGATATCGCGCAATCCTTCAACATGCATTATGGTGTAGAGTTTTTTCCGCTTC
>CAJWDO010000104.1 GCA_913031555.1 uncultured Alphaproteobacteria bacterium
CTATCTCATCACCGGGTCGCCGCTGAGCGTTCTGGATGACAGCCTGTTCTGGCGTGATGATCTCTTTGCCTTCATCCGTGCCTGTGATGCGGCAAGAAAGCCGCTGATCGGCGCGTGTTTCGGGCATCAGGCGGTTGCCATGGCGCTTGGTGGCAAGGTGGCGAAACGCGGCGCCGGCTATAATGTCGGGGTGGAGACCACACGATTTCACAAAACAAAGTCCTTCATGGGTGCGTCGTCGCCGACCCTGTCCTTGCATATGTTTCATGAGGATGAGGTGGTGTCATTGCCAGAAGACATTGAGGTGATCGGCGCCTCGGATGGCTGCGCCATCGCAAGCTATGTCAAAGGGGATCATATCCTCGCCGTGCAGGCTCACCCCGAATTCCACGACAGCTTCATGCGGGCGGTTCTCGAATATTCGAAACCCTCGATGCCGGCGGATTTGTATCTGGCGGCCGAGGCCAGTCTTGCAACAGCCACCGATGGGGCGAAATTTGCCGAATGGATTGCTGCTTTTCTGACCGGGCGGGACGGCCAAGCATGAGCAGCATGATCGAAAACCAGCGTGATGACGGCTTTCTGAACATAGCTGACCATGACAGCTATACGGACGGGGTGCCCCATGCCAGCTTCGCCCGCCTTCGCGAGCAGGACCCCGTTCACTACACCACGCCAACGGATGGTATGAAGAGCTTCTGGTCCGTCACCCGCCACGCCGACATTCTGGAAGCCAACGGCAAGCCGGAGATCTTTTCATCGGCACAGGGCATTCGAATCGAGGACCAGAGCCGCGAGGAATATCTGGCGCGGCGCACATTTCAGGAAACTGACCCGCCGGAGCACAGGATCACGCGCAAGCTTGTGAACCCGGCATTTTCACGTCCGGCAATCATCCAGTATGAGGCGATGATCCGCCAGTTGGCCGCAGAGATTGTCGACGCCGCCATAAAGCGCGGTGAGTTTGATGCGGTGGACGCCATCGCCAAACAACTGCCGATGCTGATGCTGGGACGCATTCTGGGGTTGCCCGATGCGGATCTGGAATGGCTGGTTGAAAAGGGCGATGCCCTGATTGGCAACACCGACCCTGATTTCACGGATCATGTTGTCGACAAAATGAACAGTGATGCCTACCGGTTCATGCCCTTCAGGTCACCCGCGGGCGTCGATCTGTATGATTATGCCGAAACGGTGTTTGCCGGCAGAAAGTCGATCGACCCACAGGGCGTTCTGCATCGGGTGATTTCCGCCGATAACGGTCTGGCGCTGGAGGATTTCAGGAATTTCTTCTGCCTGCTGGTTGCGGCTGGCAATGACACGACACGCTATTCGATTTCCATGGCGCTGTATCTGTTGACGAAACATCCCGAACTGCTGCCGCAACTGCAGTCAGGATCAGTCGATGACACCGCTGCAGACGAAATCATTAGGCTGGCCTCGCCAACAATGCATTTCCGCCGCACGGCAACCCGGGACACGGTGCTTGGTGGCACGAAGATCGCCGAGGGCGACAAGGTCGTTTTGTGGTTTGTATCCGGCAATCGCGATGCCGCCGTGTTTGATGACCCGCACCGGCCGCGCCTTGACCGCCATCCCAATCCCAATGTGGCGTTTGGCCAGGGCGGCCCGCATTTCTGCCTCGGCATGTGGCTGGCGCGCCTCGAGGTCAAGGTGGTCCTGCAAGAACTTGCGACGAAATTGGCGGGTATAGAGGCGCTGGATGCGCCCCGATGGACACGTTCCAACTTCATCTGTGGCGTCAAATCCCTGCCGGTGGGGGTTCGCGTGCGATGACCGGGTCATCGAAAAAGGACGCCCCGTGCCGCACGCGGGTGTTGTTCAGTGATCTGCTGAACCTGCCGCGCGGGAAATACGTCCCCGCATCTCTTGCCGCGAAGGGCCATATCGGCTTTGCCCGGGGCGCGTTCGCGACCACCTTTGATCGTGAGCTGCTGGCGGTGCCGGGAACGGGCGTGCATGAAGGGCTGCCCGACATGCAGCTGTATCTTGACGACACGAGACGGGTTGGCTGGCAGAAGGACACCGAGATCGCGCTTGGCGATCTCCATGCCGATGGCGTGCCGTTTGCGCTGTGTCCGCGGCACACGCTGAAGCGTGCGATCGGGTCCTGGCGGCAGATCGGGCTGACACCGATGGTCGGGCTGGAGCTGGAGGCATTTGTCTTTCAACGCGACGCGGACGGGGTCTTTCGCCCCTATGACACGCCCGGCGCGTTTGTCTATGGCACCGGGCCACAGAATGATCCGGCCAGACTGATGGATGCGATCTGGGAACGGGCTGCTGCGGTCGGGCTGCCACTTGAATCGGTGAATGGTGAATATGACAACGGCCAGTTCGAAATGACATTGTGCTTCGACGATGCCCTGAAGGCCTGTGATGACGCCTTCCTGTTTCGTCTGATGGCGCGGGAGACGGCGTTTGAACAAGGCTACATCCTGACTTTCATGCCAAAGCCGATTCCCGAACGTGGCGGATCCGGACTGCATGTCAATTTCAGCCTTCAGGATGCCGAAGGCTGGAATGTGATTTCAGAACGCGGGGCCCTGTCCGAAATGGCGAGCCAGGCGGTAGCCGGTCTTGTTCATCACCATGAAGCGATGGCCGGCCTGCTGGCGCCGACCGTCAACAGCTATGACAGGCTTGGCCCGGCAAGCATGGCGGGCTACTGGGCGAACTGGGCTGAGGATCACCGGCTTGTCACGACGCGCACATCGACCGGCTCGGTTGACTCGGCGCGTCTCGAACACCGGATGGCAGACAGCTCCGCAAACCCCTATCTGGCGGTGGCTACGGTTCTTCAGGCGGCGCTTCTGGGTGTGAAGGCAAGACGTCCCCTGCCAAAGGCAGAAGACCTTGACGGGCTGGAAGATGTGCGCGCCACACGGCATGCGCCGGCATCTCTCAGCCGCGCTCTGGACGCGCTGGAACAGGACCGGCAGCTTGTTGAGGCTTTGGGCAGCCTCCTGATCGAGGCGCATCTTGTGATCAAGCGCGACGAGGTCAAGCGGCTGACCGGCCGCAGCAAGGAAGACATCAGGGACTACTACATTCCGTTCATCTAGGTAGGGAAAAGGCGATGCTTCAGACAGATATCGACAGGGTTAGGACAGCCGACATCCCGCCTCAGGGAATGATTATCAACGGTCAATGGCAGGCGAGCCGATCGGAGGAAGTGCTGGATGTGATCTCTCCCATTGACGGTCGCACCTTCACCACCATTCCACGCGGCACGAAAGCCGACGTCGAAGCGGCGGTGGCGTCCGCGCGGCAGAGTTTCGAGACCGGCGCATGGCGCAACATGCCGCTGATGGCACGGAAAGCCATCCTGCTGAAATGGGCCGATCTGATCGAGGCGGACACGCTGGCGCTCACCGTTCTGGGGGTTCGTGACAATGGAACCGAAATTGGCATGGCGGAAAAGGCAGAGGCCGGTTCCGCCATCAGGACCATCCGCTACTATGCCGAGGCAATCGACAAGATTTATGGTGAAGTGGCGCCAACAGCCGACAGCCATCTCGGCATGATCCTGCGTGAGCCTGTAGGTGTTGTGGCGGCGATCGTGCCCTGGAATTTCCCGTTGATGATCGGGGCGTGGAAGCTGGCACCGTCTCTCGCCGTCGGCAATTCCGTGGTGCTGAAACCGGCGGAGACGGCATCGCTGAGCTTGCTGCGGTTGGTTCATCTGGCGCATGAAGCCGGCCTTCCGGAAGGTGTGCTCAATGTCGTGACCGGCACCGGAGATGTGGTTGGCGATGCATTGTCAGCGTCAATGGATGTGGACATTCTGGCCTTTACCGGGTCGGGCCGTGTTGGCGGTCTGATCCTGCAGAATGCTGGCCGTTCGAACTGCAAGCGTTGCTATCTTGAGCTTGGCGGCAAGTCACCCAATGTGGTGTTCGCCGATGCCCTGGATATGGAACAGGCGGCCGACGCCACCATCGGAGGCATCTTCCGTAACGCCGGGCAGGTTTGTGTGGCCGGGTCACGGCTGCTTGTCGAGGAATCGGCAAAGGCGGAATTTGTCGAAATGCTGAATGACAGGGTGGCGACATTCCGGACCGGGGACCCGCTGCGGATTGACACCCAGGCAGGCGCCATCAACAACGCCGGGCAGCTGGAGCAGATCGAACAACATGTCGAGACGGCAGTTTCACAGGGTGCCGAACTGCTGGCCGGGGGGCACAGGCTTCATCAGGAAACAGGCGGTTTCTACTTTGCGCCGACAATCCTTGATCAGGTCGCGCCGGAATCCAGCGTTTTCCGGAATGAGGTCTTTGGACCCGTCCTGTCAGTGACAGGTTTCAGCGACGAGATGGAGGCGGCCTCACTCGCCAACAGCACCGACTACGGACTTGCCGCCGCTGTCTTTACCCGTGATCTCGGGCGCGCGCACCGGATGGTTCGCTCGATCAAGGCCGGTGTGGTGCATGTCAACTGCTATGGCGGCCCGGACATCACCGTGCCACTAACCGGCATGAAGCAGTCGGGCAATGGCAGTGACAAGTCGCTTCATGCGCTGGACAAGTTCGTTGATCTGAAAACAGCCTGGATCGCGCTATGAGCCCGAAAACCATTTTGCTTGTTGGCACCTATGATACCAAGCAGGACGAGTTGGCATTTCTTGCCGGAGTGATCGAGCAGGCCGGCGGGCGGACTTTGAAAATGGATGTCAGCGTCCTCGGTGATACCGATGAACCGGTGGACCTGTCCAAACATGACGTGGCGGCCGCGGCGGGCATGGATATCGACACGGTCATCGCCTTTGAAGATGAAAACAACGCGATGCAGGCAATGGCGCGTGGCGCAGCCAAACTTGGTCTTGATGCCCATCTTGCCGGATCATTCGACGGCGTTCTGGCGCTTGGTGGCTCGATGGGAACCGACCTGGCGCTGGATCTGTGTTCAACTTTGCCGATCGGAGTGCCCAAATACATCATTTCAACCGTTGCCTTCAGCCCGATGATTCCCCCCTCACGTCTGCCGGCGGACATTCAGATGATCCTGTGGGCGGGTGGGCTATACGGCCTGTCCAGCGTCTGCAAATCTTCGCTCTCACAGGCGGCAGGGGCCGTGCTTGGTGCCTGTCAGGCGGTAATATCCCCTGATACCGGAAAGCCGCTGATCGGCATGACCAGCCTTGGCCTGTCGGCGCTGACATATATGGCGCGTCTGAAGCCGGCACTGGAATCGCGCGGCTTTGAGGTTGCGGTATTTCACGCCACCGGCATGGGCGGGCGGGCGTTTGAATCGCTTGCCGAACAGGGTGCCTTCGCCGCGGTGATGGATTTCTGCACACAGGAGCTTGGCAACCATATTCATGGCTCGTCCATTTCCGCCGGGGATACGCGCCTCACCGGTGCGGGCGGAAGGGGGATTCCGCAGATCGTCGCGCCGGGCTGCTATGACCTTGTTGATGTCATCGGATGGCAGCCACTGGCAGACAAATGGCATGGCTATCCCACCCATGCCCATAACCGTCTGATCACCTCTGTTGTGCTTGGCGAGGCTGATTGTCTGGCGGTGGCTGACGCGCATCTTGACCATCTTGCCGGGGCAACCGGGCCGGCGGCCCTGATCCTGCCAACTGGTGGATGTGGGGAATGGGATCGCCCCGGAGCCGATCTTCACAATCCGGACGGTCTGAAAGTGTTCATGGACCGGCTGTTGGCAGCTTGTCCGGAAAACATCGACCTGCACCCGATCGAGGCGCATATAAATGATGATGCGTTCGCCGATGCGGCGTTGGATATTCTGGATGGCTGGATGGCCAGCGGGATTGTGTCGCGACCGGTTTAAAATGCATGACCATCAGGTTGCTGATGGTACCCCGGGTGAGCCTGTTCCGCGCGTCAGATTTGGCGATGACAATCGTGAAAACGGTGTAACGCCATTCGCGCATTCAGCGAAACCCTGTCCGTCCAATTCTTCTCACTGATATATATGGGTATATCAGGCTGAACGAAGTCGTATGGCCCACAGGCAAGCTTTGCAGGAAAGGGACCCCGGCGCGTCATGCCCACTTCCTGTCCATGGCTGTGAGGATTGGGCCGGCAGTTTTGATGGCAGTTGAGCGGCATCCGGCACGCAAAAAAATTGCGGATGACTGCTTCGCCCGGTTTCGGAACGAGTTGTTGCAGGGCCTGGGATGGGAGTGGCGCACCCGAGAAGACCATAGTTCCCAAACCCTGCGTCAACTCAAGTCACCCTTGAGCAATATCAGTAGCTTAGGTTTGGCCGG
>CAJWDO010000105.1 GCA_913031555.1 uncultured Alphaproteobacteria bacterium
ACTTGAGGATGTCTCCATCATCCATCGCGTCGGCAGACTCGAGGCGGGCGATCAGATCGTGCTTGTCGGCGCCGCGTCACCGCACCGCCAGGCAGCATTCGACGCCGCCCAGTTCATCATGGATTTCCTGAAAACCGATGCTCCGTTCTGGAAGGCGGAGGAGCGCGGCGCCAAAACAAGCTGGGTCGACGCCCGCGAAAGCGACGACGCGGCGCGCAAACGCTGGACCAGCTAGCGGTGCGAAAGCTCCGTCACCGGCATCATCAGAGTGAGATCCGGCCCCGCACAAGATCCTCATAGCCACCAACAAGTGTGCGGCTGATTTCGGCCGGGGTGAATGTATAATCGCCAATTTTCGAGACAGGCGTGACCTCGGCCGCGGTTCCGGTCAGGAAACATTCCGTCATCCCGGCCATGTCTTCAGGCGTCATGTGACGCTGCACAACTTTCATCTGGTTGGCTTCGGCAAGAGCGATAACGGTCCGGCGGGTGATCCCGTCAAGGAAGCAATCGGCGATCGGCGTGTGGATCGTCCCCGCATCATCGACAAAGAAGACATTGGCACCGGTGGCTTCAGCGATATAACCGCGGTAATCCAGCATCAGCGCGTCCTGAAACCCCTTCTTTTCGGCCTCATGTTTCGACAGCGTGCAGATCATGTAGAGACCGGCCGCCTTGGCGTGGACGGGCGCCGATTCAGGTGATGGGCGTTTCCATTTCGCGATATCGAGCGTGATGCCCTTCATCTTTGTCTCGGGGTCGAAATAGCTTGGCCATTCCCAGGCGGCGACAGCGACGTGGGTTGTCGTCAATTGCGCCGAAACGGCCATCATCTCGGACCCGCGCCAGCAGAACGCGCGGACATAGCCGTCGACAATGCCGTTGGCCTCGACCACTGCCATCTTCGCGGCATCGACCTCGTCATCGCCAAGCGGAATGTCGAAATCCATCAATTTGCAGGAATTGCGCAGGCGTTCGGTATGTTCGCGGCCCTTGAAGATCGTCCCCGAATAGACACGCTCACCCTCAAAAACAAGGCTTGCATAATGCAGGCCATGGCTCAGCGTATGCGTCTTCGCATCGCGCCATGGAACAATCTCGCCATCCAGCCAGATGCTGCCGTCGCGATCATCGAACGGTATAAGGGCCATCTTCGTCTCCTCCAGCGGACACGCCCCACCGTGCCGCATGAACCGGATCGCAAAATTAGTTCCAATCCGGCCTTATTGTGGTAATCAATAGGCACGCTACCATCGTCTTGGATTATTGGTCAACATGGCTGACATAAAACCCATCGGAAAGGCTCTTTTTCTGCGCGAGGAGGAACTCCGGCGCGGCATCGAGTTGATGTTCTTCGCCTACAGGGATTTCACCGGTGAGGCGGATTCGATCCTGGCCGAACAGAATATGGGCCGGGCGCATCATCGCGCGATCTACTTCATTGGCCGCAACCCGGGCATTACGGTGAGCGAGTTGCTGGCAATCCTGAAAATCACCAAGCAGAGCCTGTCCCGCGTGTTGTCGGCGCTTGTTGAAACGGAATATGTTGTCCAGAAGACAGGCCCCGATGACAGGCGGCAACGGCTTCTCTATTTGACCGACCGGGGCATTGCGCTCGAATCGCGCCTGACCGAGGTTCAGGCGCGTCGTTTCGCCAAGGCCTATCGCGATGCCGGCATGAATGCCGTTGAGGGATTTCAAAGAGTGCTGGAAGGGCTGCTCGATCCGGAAACGCAGCGCCAGGTCAGCGCGCTGGGCCATGCACGCAAGGCGCGGCAGAATGGCTGATCTGCGGAGCATATACGCATGATGGACGTTGATGCCTTGCAGGGGCAGCATATCCTCGTCATTGATGATGACGAGCGTTTGCGGTTGCTGTTGCGGCGCTTCCTTGAGGAAAGCGGGTTCCGGGTTACCGATGTGGGTTCGGCCAGCGATGCACGCCAGATCCTCGACGGCTTCGTCTTTGACCTGCTGATCGTCGATATTATGATGCCGGGCGAGACAGGGCTGGAGTTTCTCAGCGATATCCGCAGCGGCAATCAGGTGCCGGCCCTCTTCCTGACCGCCATGTCAGAGACCGAACACCGCATCGCCGGCCTTGAGAGCGGGGCCGATGATTACATGTCCAAACCTTTCGAGCCGCGGGAGTTGGTCTTGCGGATCCGCTCGATTCTCAGCCGGGCGGCGGCGCAGCGCAGCGCACCAAGCAAGAGCATCGCCTTTGGCCCTTACAGTTTCGACCAGACTACAGGCATTCTGATGCACAGTACGGGCCGCATCCACATTACCAACGCCGAGCAGAAGCTTCTTGCCAGCTTTGCCAATTCGCCCGACAGGGTTCTCTCGCGTGATGATATTGCCGAGGCGATGGACAGCAGCATGCGCGGGCGCTCAATCGATGTCGCCGTGGCCCGGTTGCGCGCCAAGATCGAACCCGACCCGCACTATCCGGTCTACCTCCAGACCATCCGTAACAAAGGTTGGCTGCTTCGCACCGACAGTCCGGCCGGAGGCAACGATGCAGCTTCGTAACTACCTGCCGAAAACACTGTTCGGAAGGATGCTGTCAATCATCCTGGTGCCGATGATCCTGGTGCAGGTGATCACCGTTTTCATTTTCTACGATCGGCACTGGGACACGGTCACACGTCACATGGCAGGCCAGCTTGCCGCCGATATCAGCCTTCTTGCGGACCGGCTTGGGGACACACCCAACGAGGCGACTATCGAATCGATCCAGCAGACCGGATGGCAGTATTTCTCCTTCCCCGTCCAGTACAATGCTGAGGCTAAATTTCTAGGACGGAATTCCACCCCGCCAACCAGCTATGCCGAGGAAGTGCTGCGCTATGAGCTTGGCGTGCGGTTGAAGCAGGAATGGCATGCCGATCTGGAAACAGATCCGCATCTTGTCTTTGTCGATCTGGCGCTGGACCCCGGTGTGCTGCGGATTTATGCCAGCCGCAAACGGATCTTCTCCTCTACAAGCTGGACCTTCTTTGGCTGGACACTCGGCTCTTCGATCCTGCTCTTCGCCATCGCGCTGCTGTTCCTGCGCGGCCAGGTGCGGCCAATCTTACGGCTTGCGAACGCCGCACGGGCGCTTGGTCTCGGACGGCAGGCACCTGATTACAGGCTTGAGGGCGCGCGCGAAGTGCGGCTTGCGGGGCGCGCTTTCCAGGCCATGCGCCACCGCATCATGCGCCAACTCAACGAGCGGACCGAAATGCTGGCCGGCGTCAGCCATGATCTTCGCACACCTCTGACCCGTATCCGCCTGCAACTGGAATTGATGAGCAACAATGAGGATGCCGCGGCAATCCGTTCGGATCTTGCCGAGATGGAAGGAATGATCGACGCCTATCTGAGCTTTGCCGCCGGCGAGGGCGCGGAGCCAACCGAGGACACCGACCTGCAGGCGATGCTGGACAGGATGATCACCCAGACCCGCAACACCCATGCCTTTGATATTATCTTCAAAGCGCCATCGTCGCCCCTGCCGGTCTTCCCACTCAGACGCAAGGCCATCCGCCGGGCTATTGAGAACATCATCTCGAACGCAATGGCCTATTCACAGCAGGCACAGGTGACAACAAGCTATCGCAATGACGAGGTGACGATCATTTTTGATGATAATGGCGCCGGTATCCCGGCTGAGCGCCGCGCCGATGCGCTGCGGCCCTTTGTCAGGCTGGAAACATCACGCAATCGCCGGACAGGTGGCACCGGCCTCGGCCTGTCAATCACCAGCGATATCGTGATGGGCCATGGCGGTGACCTGATACTTGATGATTCACCGCTTGGCGGCCTGCGGGTGATCGTCAAGCTGCCAGTGTAAGATCCGTCTCCGCCGTCAAAGAAGGCGGCTGCCGTCGGGCGCGTCGGTGTCGGGTGTCACCAGAACCACTTCACCGCTGGCATTGGCAACGCCAAGCGTCAGAACCTCGGACATGAAAGGGCCAATCTGGCGGGGCGGGAAATTCACCACCGCCATTACCTTCTTCCCGACCAACGTTGCGGGGCTGTAGAGTTCAGTGATCTGGGCCGACGATTTACGGGTGCCAAGGCCCGGGCCAAAATCAATCACCAGCTTGAAGGCGGGCTTGCGAGCTTCCGGGAACAGAACCGCCTCGACAATCGTGCCGCAGCGAATGTCGATTTTCATGAAATCGTCGAAAGTCGCGTTGGGGGTCGCGGTCAGGGGGGCCGTATCATCCTTGCTCATGAATGTCTCCGCGCAGGTCTTTTCGGGGTGATTATTCCGGGGTGATTATTCCGGGGTGATTATTCCGGGGTGATTATTCCGGGGTTTATTATGGACAGGTCGCTGGGTGGCTACTGGTATCGGCCGCCCGGGGTCTGGGCATGTGGATCATCGCCTGTGGCCATATCTTCTTCGGGATCTTCATCCGGCGCATGCCCACCGCCAAGAACACGCAACGTGCGGCCCCATTCCTCGGCTGTCGTCAGGCGTCTGTCGATCTCCTTCATCGTCGTCGCCAGATCCGGCGTGTCGTCATCCTGCCAGACCCTGGCCACCACCATGGCAACACCTGCAACGCCGCGCACCCGCGCCTCACCCTGAAAGCCGGCCAGATCATCACCGGTCATGCGAAGAATCATCCGCATCGCCTGAACCAGCGAATCAAGAAGCCGCAGACCAAGTGACGGATCGCGACGCGCCGCTATGTTCAGTTGTGCCACCTGCCGACGATGGGGGGCATATATCTCGAAGCGATGCATCAATGCCTCGACGATCATGTCACGTACCGGCACATCACCGGCATCCTCGATATCAGCCAGCGTTTCCAGAGCCGCCTGCCGGTCAAGCCGCTGCAGCTTGTGCAAGATCAGCGCTGTGATGCTGCCTGCCGTCGTGCGTGCCGCTGCCGGCGCAACGCCCGCGGCGTCGGCGACATCGTCGATATGAATCGCCTGCGGGGCGTGATCGGCCAGCATTACCCAAGCCGCGTCGGACAGCCTGTCCATCATCATGGTCGGCGTTTCACTTGCTGCCATTGGACCACTCCCTCGAAATCCGATTACCGATTACCGATTGAACATGGTGCCAATAGGGGAATGGATCAAGCCGCAATCGGTTCTGCGGACACTGTCACCCACCAAGCTCTATCGAACGGTCACGCGCGGCAAGGATCGCCCGGACCATCAATTCCTCCATTCCATTCTCGGCCATCAGCACGGACAGCGCCGCCGCCGTCGTCCCTCCCTTGCTGGTGACGTTGATCCGCAATTGTAAAGGCGGTTCGTCCGACTCCTCGATCAGCGCACCGGCGCCGGAAACGGTTGCCTCGGCAAGTTGGCGCGCCAGATCGGCCGGCAAGCCAGCCTTGATTCCGGCCGCTGTCATCGTCTCGGCAAGAAGGAATACATAGGCCGGACCGGACCCCGACAACGCCGTGACCGCATCCATCAATGATTCATCATCCAGCATCACCACTGTGCCGACCGCCGACAACAATGTTGTCGCCAGCGAAACAAGATCGGCCGGCGCGTCGGCAGCGAACAGCGCGGTCACCCCCTTGCCAATGGCGGCCGGCGTGTTCGGCATCGAACGCAGCACCATTGCATCAGCGCCGAGGCGTTCACGGAACCAGCCTGTCGGAATACCCGCGGCAATCGACAGAAAGGCCGTGTCCGTGCCGACAAGCGCGCCGAGACCGGCAATAGCCTCATCCATCATTTGCGGCTTTACCGCCAGCACGATCATTCGCGCGGCGCGATCCTTGGTGGCAGCATCGGCAATGCTGGCATAGAGCCGGACATTGTCATACCCATCTGTCCAGGCAAGGTGATCCATCGTCGGCTCGATGATCGCGAATTCCGCGTCAAGATCGGCGTCGGCAAGCCAGCCATGCAGCATTGCGCTGCCCATCTTGCCGCAGCCAATAAGCGTAATCAGAGGTTTCATATGACGTCAGGACACAGCGACGGCGCGCTATGCCTCCCCTTCGGTGACCATCATCACGGCCGTGGCGGCGTCATGTGCCGGAAGCGCGCCTCTGACCACCTGATAGATGGCCGGATATACCTGTTCGCACTCACCAAGCATGATGTCGACAACGTCTTCAACCTGTTCAGGCGTCGCCCCGCCGGCACCACGAAGCGCCAGCGTATGCCGCAGCTCCAGCTCACAGGTCGCCATGTCGAGCGCCAGATGGCCAATAAAAAGCTGTTGGTTCAGAAGCGCCGCCAGAAGGGCCAGTTCGCCAACCTGATCAC
>CAJWDO010000106.1 GCA_913031555.1 uncultured Alphaproteobacteria bacterium
TGCTGCCGGCGGTGGCGGGTGACAGTTCGGCCGGGCGCACGGCGGTCGACAACCAGACGGTGCGTGTCGTCTTTGTCATCGGGCCGGACAGGCGGATCAAGCTGCAGATGGCCTATCCGATGTCGACAGGCCGCAATTTCGCCGAGCTGTTGCGTGTCATCAACTCGCTTCAGCTGACCGCTGGTCATAAGGTGGCAACGCCGGCCGACTGGCAGAAAGGCGAGGATGTGATCATCCTGACTTCGGTTTCGGACGACGAGGCAAGCGACCTTTTCCCGGCTGGCTGGGACACGGTGAAACCCTATCTTCGCAGGGTGCCTGACCCGTCATGACACCGGCGTCCGGCGCGGCTTGACAGGTCGCGGCTTTTGCGGCCTGCTGACCGCATGACCACCGGCGGGAGATGGCAGCTATGAACCAGCCCTACATTGGCCGCATCCATGACAGCGATGTGGCACTTGTCGAGGATCGTCTTCAGGCGCCGCCTGAAACCCGTTCGGTGGCTGGCTTTGTCCCCGGACCCGGGATTGAAAGGCTGGCGCTTTCCTTCGACATCGGCAAGTTGCGCGCCGCACTTGCCGAATGTCTGCGGCGGTCCGATTTCATGGGCGGGATGCAGGATGACGGCTTTGCCGCGCTGCCGCTGACCCAGCGCCCGGGCCAGACCGAGTGGACCGAGAATGACCTGTCCGGTCGCTATTGGCTTCGCGGCGATGACCGCTATGTCGAGGAGGCGCGCGAAGATCTGGTCCCGGAGATCGACTTCAACGAGTTCAATCCGCAATTTGCCGGCACCTATTTCGAACATGTCCATGCTGAACTGGCGCACCGCTTCCCCATCGGCAGGATGCGGGTGCTGTCAAAGGGACTGTATAATTGCAACAGCTGGCACCGTGACCCTGAACCGCGGCTTCATATTCCGATTGTGACCAATCCCGGATCGCTGTTCGTGGTCAATCATCACGTGACGCATCTGCCGGCTGACGGGTCGGTCTATTTCACCGACACGCGTGGCTATCATACAGCGATGAATGGCGGCGAGACGCACCGCGTCCATATCGTCGCGGCCCTGGCCTACCCGCAACTTCAGGACTAGTCGTCGCGCCGCGGCAGGTAATCCATCGCCCAGTCATTGTAATTCCCATGCCCGCGATACCAGCGCGAATCATCGGGCGGGGCGGGGTGGTAATCCCATGATGGCGAGGTGCCGTTCGCATGGGCGCCGCGGATCAGATGCCGCCGCTTCTGGCTGAGGCGGATGGCGTTGGCAAGCGCGTCGCTGTTCCATTTGTCATGCGCAATGCTGCGAAGCGAGGCAAGCCTGTCGGCGTGATCCGGATCGTCGGCAAGATTGTGGTGCTCATCCGGATCAGACCCCAGATCATATAACAGGTCGGGATCGCCGATGCTTGTCACCAGCTTGTAATGCCCCTGCCTAATCATGAAGATCGGCGCCAGAATTCCCTCGCTCAAGATTTCGGCATGGATCTGCCGCTCGGTGTCATGTCTGTCCGTCTCGATAATCGGGCACAGATCGGCACCGTCCAGCCCGTCAACCGCGTCGTCCCAGGCCGCGTGCCGATCCCCGCCCGTCGCCAGCCCCATGAAGGTTGGAAGCAGATCGACAAGCGATCCCGGCGTGGTCACGCGCCCGGCGGTGAAACGCCCCGGAGCGCTGATAATCATCGGTACGCGAAGCGAGGGCTCAAAGAATGTTTTCTTCAGCCACAATCCACGCTCACCAAGCATCTCCCCATGGTCCGAGGTGAAGATGACAATCGTATCCTCGCGCTGACCACTTTCCCCAAGGGCGGCGAGAAGCCGTGCCAGCTGATCATCAATATAGCTGACCGACCCGCAATAGGCGCGTCGCGCCTGACGGATGACTTCATCGGGAACATCGGCCTTGTCGAAGCCGTGCTGTGCCAGCAGTCGGCGGCTATGCGGGTCATTCTCCCCGGCTGTCGGCATGCCGGTGCGCGGCAACGGGATATCGATATCGTCATGACGATCCCAATGTTCCTGCCGACACAGATACGGGTCATGCGGATGCGTATAGGACACCTGGATGAAGAACGGCCGGCCGTCATCGCGCTGCGCGCAGTCAAATATTTCCTGCACCGCGCGGTGGCTGACCTCATCATCATAGTCAAGCTGGACACTGCGCGCGCAGACACCGGAATCGGTCAGCACCCGCGCGTCGGTCGCGCCGTGAAAACCTGTCTGCGACCAATCGGGGGTCCAGGCGAAATCGCCTGGATAGATGTCGGTCGTGCGCCGTGTCTCGAACCCGTGAAGCTGGTCCGGTCCGACAAAATGCATCTTCCCGCACAGACTTGTGTAATAGCCTGCCTCACGAAGATAGTGCGCATAGGTCGGTATCGAGGCCGGCAGTTCGGTGGCATTGTCGAAGGCGCCGATCCGCGAGGCAAGCATGCCTGTCATCATCGAGGCGCGCGAGGGCGCGCAGAGGGGAAAATTGCAGTAAAAGTTGTCAAACACCACGCCGTTGGCGGCCAGTCTGTCGATTGTGGGGGTGACGGCGTAAGGCCGCCCATAGGCGCCAAGAACATCAATTGTCAGCTGGTCGGTCTGCACAAACAGGATGTTCGGCATCTGCCGCATGATCAGCCGCCGCCAAGCAGGTCGCCAACCTCGCGATGGCATTCGATGACATGATCCTCGCCATCGACCCGGCGGGGCGGGGCGGTGGTATCGCAGGTTTCCTCGATCGCCAGCGGGCAGCGGGCAAAGAACGGGCAGCCGATATCGGTCAGCTCGACGCCGCCAGTCAGCCCGGTGATTGTCTCCTGACTTGCCACTGTGGCCTCAAGCCAGCCGGTCCGCATTTCCGGCACCGATGAGATCAGCAGCCGCGTATAGGGATGATAGGGCGGCGACAGAACCTTGTCGGTTGGGCCCTGTTCGGCGACCCGCCCGGCATAGAGAACGACGATCTCGTCGGCAAAGGACGCGACAGTCGACAGATCATGGCTGATGAAAACGAAGGACACGCCGGTTTCGCGGCGCAGTGATTTGAGCAATTCGATGACATTGGCACCAACAATGGTGTCCAGCGCCGAGGTGACCTCGTCACACAGAACCACCTCCGGTTCCGCGGCAAGCGCCCGCGCCAGATTGATCCGCTGTTTCTGTCCGCCTGACAATTCATGCGGGAATCGCTCGGCAAAAGGTGGCGGCATTTCCACCATCTCCAGCAACTCGTTGACCCGCTCGGTTTTTTTGGCGCCAGTCAGCCCGCCATAGAATTCCACTGGTCGGCCAAGGATATCCTTGATCCGCTGGCGCGGATTCAGCGCCGTATCGGCCATCTGATAGACAAACTGCACCCGGCGAAGCTCATCCCGCGTGCGTGCGGCAAGGTTGGGCGCCACCGGTTGTCCGTCAAGTTCCAGATCCCCCGCGCTTGGTGGCAGCAATCCGGCAAAGACGCGCGCCAGCGTGGATTTTCCGCATCCGGATTCGCCGATGATGCCGACCGTCTTGCCACGTTCAATGGCGACATTGACGTCGCGAAGCACCATCGTTGTCGGCGCGCCGTCGGGCCCCTTGCCATAGCCGGCATTGATGTTGCGCGCCACCAGAGCCGGCGCATCGCGCATATGTTCATGGTTGCTGGCCTCGCCGAGACCCGCCTCTGGAAGTGGCTTGATCGCCGCCATCAGGCGCTTTGTATAGGGGTGTTCCGATTCATGGATAATGGTCTCGACCGGGCCGGCTTCCTTGATCTCGCCATTGTAGAGAACGACGATATGGTCGGCGATCTGCGCCACCACAGCCAGATCATGCGTCACATAAATGGCCGCCGCACCCTCTTCCTTGATCACTTGCTTGAAGGCCTTCAGCACCTCGATCTGGGTGGTTACATCAAGCGCCGTTGTCGGCTCGTCAAGAACAAGAAGATCAGGCTCGCCACACAGCGCCATGGCCGCCATCAGACGTTGCAACTGGCCGCCGGATACCTGGTGCGGATAGCGGCCGCCGATGGTTTCCGGGTCGGGAAGTTCCAGCGCGCGATAGAGCGACAGCGCCTTGGCGTCAGCCTCCTCGCGTGTTTTCGAGCCGTGAAGCACCGGAGCCTCGGTGACCTGTTCATTGATCAGGATCGACGGGTTGAAGGTCGCAGCCGCGCTTTGCGCCAGATAGGCAACCTTCTCGCCGCGGATCGGCCGCAGCTCCTCGGTATCCATGGCGGTGACATCCTGGCCGTTCAGCAGCGCCTCGCCACCGGCGAATTTCAGGCCAGGCTTGCAATAGCCAAGTGCCGCCAGCGAGATGGTGGTCTTGCCAGAGCCCGATTCCCCGATCAGCGCGACAACCTCGCCGCGCCTGACCTTGAAATCGACACCCTTGACGATGGGAAGTTCGGAACCGTCATCGCGGACTGCGTTGATCTTCAGGTCACGGGCCTCGAAGATCACGTCATTCGTGTCGGATGTACGCGCCATATGTTACAGCCTCTTTGACAGCTTGCCGCCGCTATGCGCGGAGATATCATCGACAACAAGATTGATCGCGACCGTGAGGGTGGCGATGGCCAGCGCCGGGGCGACGACCGGAATGACCGAAGCGCCATAGGACAGCGCGCCCAGATTTTCGCGAACCATCGATCCCCAATCTGCCTGCGGTGGCTGTACGCCAAGACCAAGGAAGCTGAGGCTGGAGATGAACAGGATCACATAGATCAACCGCAGCCCGAAATCGGTCAGCAGCGGCATCGCCGCGTTAGGCCAGATTTCCCGGGTGATGATCCACCAACGCCCCTCACCGCGAACGCGTGCCGCCTCGACAAAATCCATCACCATGATTTCCTGGCCAAGCGCGCGGGCAAGACGGAACACAACGGTGGCGTAAATCACACCGGCGGTGATGATCAGGACCGGGATCGAGGATCCCACCGCGGCAACAACAACCAGGCCGAGCATAATGGTGGGAAGGCTGAGAAAGGCGTCATTGATGCGGCTGACGATCATGTCGACCCGCGGTGTGGAGATGGCTGCGCCAATCCCCAGCACAACGCCGATGAAGTAGGCCAGAAGCGTCGCCATGAACGAGATGCCGATGGTGCGGCCGGCGCCATACATCAGCCGGCTGAGGACGTCACGGTCACTTTCATCGGTGCCGAGCCAGGCTCCGGGTCGCGGCAGCTGGAATTCGGAATAATCATCCGGGAAGGGAAGGTCATTCTCACCCAACGGGGCCAGCCAGGGGCCGAAAATGGCGATGAATACCCAGAAACCGACGATGGTGATGCCCAACCAGCCGGTCCAGGACGGGCTGTAGCGTGATGAAGGTGCGGAATCGGGAAGTTCGTCGAAGCTGACACCGGCATCATAGGGGGCAACAAAATGTTCGGCCTGCGTATTTTTGGCGGTGTTTGATGTCGTCATTTCGGATGCCTCAACCGCGCGTTCGATGCATAGGCCGCGATATCGGCGACCAACATCAGGATGACGTAGGTCAGGCAGAAAATCATGCCAAGTCCCTGGATCAGAACATAGTCACGCGTCTGAACACCCTGCACGATCAGCGTCGCCAGCCCGCTATAGCCGAAATAGACCTCGACCACGATCACGCCGGTAACAAGATAGGCAAGGTTCAGCGCCACAACATTGACGATCGGGCCAAGGGCGTTGAGAAGCGCATGCCGAAAGATTATGCGACGGCGCGACACACCTTTCAGGATTGCCATTTCGATATAGGGCGAACTCATCACATTCAGCACCGCGGCCCGGCTCATCCTGATAAGCTGCGAGGCGATGACGAAACACAGGGTGGTGATTGGCAGCGCAAAATGCGCAATCAACTCGAAAAGGCCCTTGCCCTCGGTCGATCCGACGACGATGGCATTGCCGACACCGAGGACAAACACGAACAGCAGGACCAGCAGCGTTGCGGTAAAGAATTCCGGTGCCGCCACAAGCGAGACCGACACCAGTGTCAGCACCCGGTCATAGAGCGTGCCGGGATACATCGCCGCCATGATGCCGAGCGCCAGCGAGATCGGCACGCCGATGGTGGCGGTCAGCGCCGAGACGAAGACGGTGTTCTTGTAGCGGTCGGCGATCAGGTTGGAGATCGGCACATCACTGGCCAGCGAGGTGCCGAGATCGCCCATCATAAAATTTTTCAGCCAGATGAGATATTGCACGAAATAAGGCTTGTCGAGGCCAAGACGGGCCCGGAAGGCGGCGACATTTTCCGGCGTT
>CAJWDO010000107.1 GCA_913031555.1 uncultured Alphaproteobacteria bacterium
GCTTGCGGAACAGCTGGGGTTGGACGCGTCCGCGACAAGATCGGCGGTGGATGATTTCAACGCCGCCTGCCCCGCCGGGCCGATCGACCAGTCGATCCTGGATGGCTGCGCCACCAGCGGCCTGTCGCCTGAAAAAACCAACTGGGCGGCACCGATCGCGGTACCGCCCTTCTATGGCTTTCCGCTCCGCCCCGGGATCACCTTTACCTATATGGGTGTCGAGGTGAATGAATCGGCGCAGATATTGATGCAGGATGGCCGACCCTCGGCGAACCTGTTTGCCGCCGGTGAGATTATGGCCGGAAATGTGCTGGGGCAGGGCTATCTTGCCGGCATCGGCATGACTATCGGTGCTGTTTTCGGGCGTATCGCTGGTGCCGAGGCGGCGCGGCAGCTGAACCGAAGCTGACCCCTATGACAAAGGATTTTCACGCATGGATGATCTGAACCTGGCCCGCCTTGCAAGCACGGCATCGCATGAGGAAACCGCGCGGATTATGCAGATCTGCAATGCCTGTCGCTATTGCGAGGGCTTCTGCGCGGTGTTTCCGGCGATGGAAAGGCGGCGGCTGTTCGATGTCGGCGATACCGCCTTTCTGGCCAATCTCTGCCATCATTGCGGCGCCTGCTATCATGCCTGCCAATATGCGCCGCCGCATGAATTCGCCGTGAATGTGCCACAAACCCTTGCCGAGCGACGTGCCGCAAGCTGGCGCGAATTTGCCTGGCCCGGCCCGCTTGCCGGCCTGTTCGACCGCAATGGACTTGTCGTGGCGATGACGGCGACAATCGGTCTGGCGCTTGCCGTTGGTCTGATGCTGGCGATGATCGCGCCGCATCTGTTCTGGGGCGTGCATTTTGGCGAGGGGGCGTTCTATGTCCTGATGCCGCACACCGTGATGGCCGGTATTCCGATGGTGATTTCCGGCTTTGTCATCCTGTCCTTCATTATCGGCTGGCGCCGCTATTGGCGCACCACCGGCGCGCGGTGGGGCGGGCTGCCGGCACTGTCAGACGCCTTTCGGGCGACCGCGACGCTGCGCAATCTTGGTGGTGACAACAGTGGCAATGGCGGTGGATGCCCCGGCGCCGATGACCGGAGCAGTCTGGCACGCCGCCATTATCATCACCTGACCTTCTATGGTTTCATGCTTTGCTTCGCATCGACAAGTACCGGCACGCTCTATCATTACGTTCTGGGGCGCGAAGCCCCTTACGGCTATTTCGAGCTTCCGGTGATCCTCGGCACCGTTGGCGGCGTGATGCTGTGCGTCGGCACGGCGGGGCTGTGGCGCGAGAAGCGGCGGATGGAACCGGCGGTCCTTTCGCTGGCGCGTCTCGGGATGGATTATGCGTTCATCTGGCTGCTGTTCTGGGTCAGCGCCACCGGCCTTGTCCTGCTGGCGGTTCGTGAGACAGGGTATATGGGGCTGGCGCTGGCGGTGCATCTTGGCGTTGTGTACGCCTTCTTCCTGGTGCTTCCCTTCTCGAAATTCGTCCACGCCATCTACCGGTTTGCGGCCCTTCTGGCGGATGCCGGCGAGGCACGCCGGTCAGCCATGTGACCGCTGGATCACCGGTGAAATCACCTTGTCGGACACCGGCACGTCAATCACAGCCGGCCCGCCGGATGCGATGACTTCATCGACAAGTGCCGGCAGGCGCGAAAGATCGGTCAATCTGTGGCCGGCAATGCCGAACCCGGTGGCGATGGCGGCGAAATCCGGCCGCCCGAACATTGCCCCGTCATCGGACAGCCCGTCGGCGCGAAGCTTGTGAATCTCCGATCCATAGGCCCCGTCATTGATTGCGAAGATGATCACCCGCATCCCATGCCGCCGGATCGTCTCCAGCTCCTGAACATGCATCATCAGGCTGCCATCACCATCGAACAGCACCACGGGCGCCTCGGGATGCGCCACCGCCGCGCCCATGGCAAAGCTGATGCCGTTGCCGATGGCGCCAAACTCGCGGATGGTCAGAAAGTGTGATTGCCGGCGTGATGGCATATGCGCAAAGAAACAGGAACAATGGCCCGATGAATTGACCAGTTGGCACTCTGCCGGAAGATGCGCTTCCAGCGTCGCCACGACCTCGCGGGGGTCAAGCGTGGCGTCATCGATGGTGAATGCGGAGCTGTCGAACGGACGCGTGGCGATATCAGCTGCCAGAGCGTCAGTCCGCCATTCTGCCGCTCGCTGTGCCATGCCGTCCAGCAGCGCCTCCACCCCCAGCCTTGCATCTGACCGGAGCGTTGCGTCGGCGGCGCGGCGTCCCTGAACATGGGTGGACGGCGCGATATCAATCTGAAGCAATCGTGCCGAGGGCCATAATTTCCCATTGTCCGCATTATGCCGCGCCAGCGACCCGCCAACGGCGATCACCAGATCCGCGGCGGCGAAATATTCGCGGGCAATCTGTGAAGAAAACCCGCCGGCAACATTCAGATTGAAGCGATGATCATGGAACAGGCCGCGTGCCGGCAGCGTCGTGGCAAGCAGTCCGTCCAGCCTGTCGGCAAGCGCTGCGCAGGCCGGCCCGGCATCGGCCGCCACCGCGCCAAGTCCGGCCATGATGATGATCCTGTCCGCCGCCGCGATCATCTCACGCGCCGCACTGATGTCTGCAGGGTCCGGTGGCAGCGGCGATGCCGGCGGGATCAGCGTGGTTGAGGCTGGCGGCCGGGTTGTGTCATCGGGGGCGGCGGCCTCGGCAAGGTCGAACGGGATGCCGACAACAACCGGTCGCTGCTCGGTCCGCGCCTGCAGAAAGGCATCGCGGATGCCGATGGCAAAACGGGGCGGGTGGTGCATGCTGTGATAGGCGGCGCCGGTGGCGGTCACGAACGGTGCCTGGTCGATAGCCTGATTGTACCAGCCGCTGCCAAGCGGGGCCTCGCCGGCCAGCACGACAAGCGGGATCCGCGCCCGTACCGCCGCCGGAAGCGCCGTCATCAATTGCGTCAGTCCCGGACCGCAGGTCACTGTTGCCACGCCGACTGTTGCCGATTTGCGGGCATACGCCATCGCCGCCGCCACCGCGCAATGTTCATGCCGCAGATAGATCATCCGCGTGCCAAGCGAGGCCAGATGCGTTGCCATATGCATGTTGGCATCGCCAAGCAGCGCGAACACATCGCGCACGCCTTCGGTGGCCACCATGTCGGCAATGATCTCGTACCAATGTCGGTTGGTCATTCGGCAGCCTTGTCGGTCCGGTCAAACCATTGCTGGACCGACGGGTCGCCTGCCGGGCGGTCGCGCGGGGCACGGACATTGTCTGACAGATTGGCCGATTTTTGAACAAAATCCAAAGTCGCCTCCCAGTCGAAATTGCGGTAGACGGCACCCATCTGGGCAAAGGGCGCGGATTGCGCGAAAAGCTGGAAGGTCAGGCGGTGGCCGGCATAATCGGAATTTAGAAGATCCCGCGCGTAGGCCAGCAGCTTGCGCCGGTCCTCGGCCTGCCACTCATCATTGATGGTGTAATATTTGTCCATCCACGGTTTGGTGTCCGGCGCGGTGAAGCTGGCCATATTGGGCGTGACGCAGATCTGCCCGCCACACAGTTCGCGCGCGATATGCATCATTTCGTTCAGCTGGTTCAGCGCCGCACATCGGCCGGTGAACAACAGTGACTGGTTCGGCATCATCAGCCCGGCCGGCGATTCCTCGGCAAGCGTGATGGCAGCGGTCAGATGCGCGTTGATGTTCTCGCGCCAGATAGCAAGTCGTGACAGCTTTTCCTGCACTGCAGGTTGTTTTTCCAGCCCGGTCTGACGAGCGTTGAACAACGCCGCGCCAATCATCATGTCGGCAAGCTTCAGCGTGCGCTGGACAAAGGCAAAGGCCGAATAACGATGCAGCGTCGCGCGAATGAAGGCGGCGGCGCGCGTATGTCGATAGAACAGCACGTTCTCCCACGGGATCAGCACATTGTCGAAAATCACCATGGTGTCGACTTCATCGAACTTGTTGGCCAACGGGTAATCCTGCTGGTCGGCCCGCGGACAGCCGCCACTGGCCCCGGCAAAGCCACCACGGCAGATGAATTTCAGATTCGGCGAGTTCAGATCGCAAATAAAGCCGACGGCATAGTCGGACAGGGCGGCGTCACC
The DNA here is from genome assembly GCA_913031555.1 of uncultured Alphaproteobacteria bacterium. Lineage (GTDB taxonomy): Bacteria > Pseudomonadota > Alphaproteobacteria > Puniceispirillales > Puniceispirillaceae > UBA8309. The sequence goes on from CAJWDO010000107.1 coordinate 4,118, forward strand.
CCAGTTGGCGATGGTTGGCTTGGTGAAGGCCTGGTTCGCATAGGCGGCGGCGGTTTCGAACTTGGCGCCACGAACGATGATGCCCTCATCGGTCTCCTTCACGACATGAAGAAGCATGTCAGGGTCCTGATCCTGCGGCGCTTTCGACCGGTCGCCCTTGGGATCGGTGTTGGCCGAGACATGGAACGGGTCCTCGCGGAGCACCTTGTGGATATGCGTCTTGATGTTCTGCGAGAATTGCGGGTCGACCTCGTTCAGAACATCCTGCCCGTCATAGAGCGACCACATCTCGCCGACCGTCTCGTCGCCAACGCGGGTGACGATACCGCCAACCTCTTCCATCACCAGATCGCTGGCCCGGCGCTTTGCCCACCAGTCTTCCTGGCTATAGGGAAGGGCGTTGCCGACGGCGTTCACATCATCGCCGTCGCGCATCGTCATCAGGTCACGCGTCGCGGCTTCATGCTGCATGTCGTAGATGCGGGCGCGGATATCGACAATCGGCTTGAACATCGGGTGCGAGGTAACATCCTTCACCCGCTCACCATTCATGTAGATTTCCCGCGTACCGCGGATACTGTCCCGGTACTCCTGGCCTGTACGGATCATCAATCTGTTCCCTTTTGCCGACCTGTTACTGTCATGAAACCGCAAAATTCCGGCGCGGGAAACCACGAAAATGTCGCAACGGGCTGATCCGGGGATGCTCTGGCGGTATCAGAAATCCTGGTTCAGCGCATCCATTGCCGGGATTTCGGTCTCGCGGCGGGTGATATAGTCGCGAAGCGCCTCATCAATTCCGGGGTCAAGCGGCGGTGCCTCATAGGATTGCAGCAGCGACTTGGCCTTCTGCAACGCCCGCGCGGTCACATCCTGTGACCCTTCGGCGATCCATTGCTCATAGGAATTATTGTCGAACATCCTTGGCATGAAGAAGGCCTGCTGGAAATTCTCCTGCGTGTGCGGATGGCCAAGATAATGCCCGCCCGGTCCGATATCGCGCACCGCCGCCAGCGCCTCGTCGAAATCATCCCAGTTCAGCCCTTCGGCCATGCGGTACCCCATCGCGCATTGTTCGGCGTCGACGATGAACTTGGCCATTGAGCAATGCATGCCGGCCTCGTTCCAGCCGGCCGAATGCCAGATGTAATTCGCACCGGACATCAACACCGCCATCAGCGTCGTTGCCGATTCATATCCTGCCTGTGCGTCCAGCGTCTTTGCCCCGCCAAGCGTGTTCGAGGTCCGCCAGGGAATGCCGTAATGGCGCGCCATCTGGCCAATCATGAAATTCATCAGGCTGATTTCCGGTGTGCCGGCCATCGGCGCGCCCGACTGCATCGATACGGTCGACAGATAATGGCCATAGATGGCCGGGCATCCCGGGCGTATCAGCTGTGTATAGGCAAGCGCCGACAATGCTTCCGCGTTCAGCTGCGCCACCGTCGGCACGGTCGAGGCCGGAGTGTTGGCGCCGCCAAGAACAAAGGGCGAGCAGAGAACAGGCTGGTTCCGGCGGTTGAAGGCGCGCATCGCCGACAGCATGGTTTCATCCCACACCAGCGGTGAATTGCCGTTGCAATTGCCAACCACCACCGGATGCGTCTCCAGAAAATCCTCGCCAAACAGGATCGCCGCCATGTCCAGAACATCCTCGGCATTGCGGCCCGAGGTTGTCATGCCCATGAATGTCTTGTCCGAATGCAGGATAGAGGAATGGGTGATCCGCAGATGCCGGTGCGAAATCGGATGGTCCATCGGTTCGACGATATGGTGTGCCGTGGAATGCATCGCCGGCAGCATATGCGACAGTTTGTGAAAGGTCGCCAGATCATCAAGCGTCGGCGCTCGCCGCACATCCTCAAGGTCTCGAAGATAGGGCGCGCCTGTCATCGGCACGAAAATCGACTGCCGGCCGCCAAGCGTGACGCTCTTGTCAGGATTACGGGCGTGAAGGGTGATTGTTGGCGGGATGGTGCTGATCAGCGATTTCACCAGCGCCCGGTCAAGATGCACCCGTTCGCCGCGCACATCGGCACCGGCACGCCGCCAGTCTTCCAGCGCGATGTCATCCCGGAACACAAACCCGACATCTTCCAGAATATCGAGCGA
>CAJWDO010000108.1 GCA_913031555.1 uncultured Alphaproteobacteria bacterium
CTGCCGCGCCTGTGTCGAGTCACCGCGCCTTGCCTCGCCAAGCTTCACGGTCGAGATCGGACTGATTGCCGCCCGCTAGGAAATCGCTCCGTCAGGAAACAGCCCCGTCAGGAAACAGCATGGCCACCGCCGACACCACCTCTGATGACGGCTTCACGCTGATCGAGCATATCCCGTTCACCACCGCAAAGGTGATCGGCAGCCGGGCACGAATCGGGCTTGTTGTCCTTGCCTCCGACTATACGATCGAGCATGAATTCCGGACGCTGCTTTCGATTCCGGGGGTGGACATGTATGCCGCGCGAATCCGCAACTCACCACAGATCACCCCGCAGACGCTGGCGGCGATGGAACCACTGCTGACCGAAACCGCGGACCGCATCCTGCCGGGGGATGATCTTGATGTGCTGGCCTTTGGCTGCACCTCGGCCTCGACGGTGCTTGGCGGTGATCGCATAGCCACCCTGCTTGCCGAGGCCAAACCGATGGCCAGACCGTCGGATCCGATCAGCGCCGCCTTTGCCGCCTTTGATGCGCTTGGCGCGCGGCGGATCGGTGTGCTGACCCCCTATCGCCGTGACGTCAATGAAATCGTCTGGCGCTATATCACCAGCCATGGATACGAAGTGCCTGTTTTCGGGTCTTTCAACGAGGAGATGGACCCTGTTGTCGCGACCATCGACGAGGACAGTCTGGTGCAGGCCATCGACCGGATCCGTGAGGGGCATGATCTCGACGCCGTGTTCGTGTCCTGCACATCGGTCAGGCTGGCCGACGCCGTCGCCGGGATCGAGCGCCGCACCGGCCTTCCTGTCACCTCGTCAAACCACGCTCTTGCCTGGCATTGCCTGCGGCTTGCCGGGGTCGATGACAGGATTGACGGGCGAGGCAGGCTTTTCACCTGTGGATTGGCCGGCTGACGGTTGGTGGCCCCAATCAACGCCTACGCAAACCTAATCAACGCCTACGCAAACAATGTATCCGTCAGCAGCGTATCAAGCCGCGCCACCGTGCCGGCAATCGATTTCACAAGGCTGGTCTCGGCACCGGAAAGTTGTTTCAGGTCAATCTTGACGCCGGGCGGCTGACCGGCGGCGATATCGGCAATCTGCTGGCGCAGCACGAGACGAAGCACCACCGCCACATCCTCACCAAGCCGACCCACCTCTGGCGGGATATCGTCACGCACGACAAGGGCGGCGGCACGGGCGGCGCTGGAGCGCACCTCGATACGGCGCGAGATCGACAGGACGCGCAGTGTCTCGACAAGCGGCAGCCCCAGATTCGCCTTCATGTTGAATCGTCCATCCTTGGTCCGCAGCCCACCAAGAAGGGTGCGCCCACCGCTGGCATTGCCGACATTATGCGCCAGCTGTTTCAGGAATTCGCCGCCCCGCACCGCGCGCCCCGACATCGCCTCCTGAAGCTGGCCGGCAAGCCGCACGTTGCCATGCACCACCCGAAAATCAAAGAAGATGTCGACATTCATCAGATCACGGGGCGTGGCGCGCCGTACCCAGTCGCTGATCGCCTGCCGCCAGCCGGCAAGGGACCGGCACCAGGCGGCGTTGCGCGACATCACATCGCCGCTGCAATAGGGAATGCCGGCAGCATCCAGAATATCGGCGATATGGCTGCCAAGCTCCATGAACCAGGCGCGGTTGGCATCGTCATCTTCGGAGTCAGCAAACAGGATGGCATGGTCCTGGTCGGCCGCCAGAAGGCTCTCGCCGCGCGCCGCCGAGCCAAGCATCAGCATCGCATATTCAACCGGCGGACGAGCCCGTCCTGCATCGCGCATCATCACCTCGGCAAGCCGCACCGCCTCGCGCAACGCGGCCCGGTACTGGCCACTGATGACGGCCGCGATGTCCAGCCCCGGCACGCCTTCGCGGGTCAGTGAGGCGGCCAGCGTTGGCAGCATGCGAAGACCGGCGGCAAGGTCATCCGACCCTTCGGCGGTGGCAAGTCTGTCGCCAATGACCAGCGCCGCCGTCACCCGCTGGCGAACAAGCTCTCGCGACGACACCCAGCCGACCAGCGTGCCGGCATCGTCGAGAACCCCAATATGGCGGATGTCGAAACGGCTCATCCGGCCAAGCGCCACATGCATGAAATCATCCGCGCTGACGGTGATCACCGGGCTGGACATGATATTCGTCAGCTTCATGTCACGAACCCGTGTCGGCGAGTCGACCGGGATCCGCACCTGCCGGACAATGTCCCGCTCGGACACAATCCCAACTATGCTGTCGTCATCATTGCCGACAAAGACACAGTCTGAGGACGCCTCGTTCATCGCCGCCGCGGCCTCGGCAAGGGTGGCGTCCGCCGGCATGATCAGCGGGTGTTCGAGCATAAGTTCGGAAATCCGGTGCTGATAGGGATAGGGGTCGATCCGCGCCAGCGGGGCATGGTCATACGCCGCCGCGTGCACCGCCGCGACATCGACCCACCCTGCACTCACATTCGCCTGCCGCAGCGCATCGAGTTTCGCCACCTCGCGCCAGGCATCACCAAGCGTGACAATCCCCCGCGCCGCAAGAGACGGCAGCATCCGGTGATAGATCCCAAGCGTGATCGCCGCATCACCAAGCGCCGTATGGCGGTCGATCACCGGCACCTGATAATGCGCCGCCAGCGACCCCAGATCGCCAAGCATCATCATCGTTTCGGGTTCAAGAAGGCATGTCGCAAGCTGGCGCAGGCACAGGGCGGCATTCCAGCCCCAATCAAGCCCGTGGCGGGCGGCTTCGGCATCAAGGACCGCCAGGTCGAAGCCGATATTGTAACCAAGGATCAGACAGCCCCTGACAAGCGCCCGCAGCCGCGGCATCACCAGCGGCAACTCGTCCGCACCCACCACCATCTCGTCGGTGATGCCATGGATCCGGGTGCTGGCAGCCGGGATCGGCACGCCCGGCCGGACAAGTGCCGCAAACCGCGCCAGCTCGTCCTGCGACTGGATGGCGCCGATCTGGACAATGCGGTCCACACGCGCGTGAAGCCCCGTTGTCTCGAGATCGAGTGAGACAACCGGCACATGGTCGAGCGGCATGGTCGCCAGCTGCATCGGACCCTCCAAGCTGAACATGGCCTCATGCCAGACTACACGCGGCAAGAATTCAGCGCAAAGACAGCTCGCGGCGAAGGGGCCGACTGATGGCGTGTTTTGGCTTTGACAGCCCTCCAAGTTGGTTTAGGTTCGGCAAGGACTTCATCCCGGGGGGCACCATGACGAAGACCACTGTTTTTACGGCAAAAAAGATCATCACCATGAACCCGTCGCGGCCACTGGCAACGCATGTGGCGGTGCGCGACGGGCGCATCCTTGCCGCAGGCACCAGCGAGGAAATGGCTGGATGGGGGCCATTCGAGGTGAATGACGATTTCGCCGACATGGTGCTGACCCCGGGCTTTGTCGAGGGTCATGCCCACGCCATGGAAGGCGGCATCTGGGATTATACCTATGTCGGCTTTCAGGACCGCTGGGACCCGAACGGGCGGCGCTGGCCCGGCGCCGCTGATATCGATGCGGTGCTGGCCCGCCTGACGGAAGCCGAAACCCAACTTCCCGATGCCGAGACACCACTCTTTGCCTGGGGCCTCGACCCGATCTATTTCGGTGGCGGGCGGATGTCGGTGACGCATCTCGACCGGGTTTCCGCAACCCGTCCGATCCTGGTGCTGCATTCGAATGGCCATCTTCTGAACGTCAATAGCCGCATCCTCGAGATGGCCGGCATCACCGCGGATACCAATGTCTATGGCGTGCTGAAGGACGAGACTGGCAAGCCGACCGGCGAGTTGATGGAAATGGCGGCGAAATATATGGCCTACCGCCAGACCGGAAACCCGTTCTTCGGCGGCATCCGCACCCCGTCTTTGCTGTCCTACGCGAAATCCGCGGTGAATTGCGGCGTCACCACGGCAACCGACCTCTTTGCCACTTTCAACGCCGAATCACTTGCCGCCTATAAGGAGGCCAGCCTGATGCCCGGCTACGCGCTTCGCCTGCTGCCGGCGATGAACACCATCGAACAGCCTCTTGATGAGGGGCTGGCGCTGATGAAACAGGCGATGGCGATGAATAATGACAGGCTGCATCACCGGCTGTGCAAGGTAATGACGGACGGATCAATCCAGGGATTCACGGCGCGGCTGAAATGGCCCGGCTATTATAATGGCAAACCGAACGGATTGTGGAACATGGACCCGGCTCAACTTGCCGAGCTTGTCATGCATTACCACAAGGCCGGCATGCATCTTCATATCCACACCAATGGCGACGAGGCGTCGGAAGTGATGCTTGATGCCGTCGAGGCGGCGCAGGAGACGCATTACCGCCCCGATCACCGGCACACCCTGCAGCATTGCCAGATGGCCGATGCCAGCCAGTTCCGCCGTATGCACAAGCTTGGCATGTGCGTGAACCTGTTTGCCAACCATGTCCATTACTGGGGTGACCAGCATGCCGGCATCACCATGGGACCAGACCGGGCGTGGCGCATGGATGCCTGCGCCACGGCGCTGAAGGAAGGTGTGCCGCTGGCCATCCATTCGGATGCGCCGGTGACGCCGATGGCGCCGCTGTTTACCGCCTGGTGCGCGGTGAACCGGCTGACCGCCAGCGGCGTTACGCTTGGGCCAGAAGAGCGGATCAGCGCCGAAGCCGCGCTCCACGCCATCACCCTCGGCGCTGCCTACACGCTTCGCATGGATCACCTTGTCGGCAGTATCGAGCCTGGCAAATATGCCGATTTCGCCGTTCTTGACGTCTCGCCGCTTGATGTCGCGCCGGAAGCCATTCGCGATATCAAGGTCGCCGGCACGATCTCCGGCGGTGATTTCCACGCCGCCGCGACACGGCAGGGCTGACCGCACGCCGCCATGGACCGCCAGATCACATTCACCGTCATCGGGGGGTTTCTGGGGGCCGGCAAGACAAGCCTTGTAAACCGGGTGCTGGCCGGCGCCAGTGATGTTCGCTTTGCGGTGCTGGTCAATGATTTCGGCGCGCTGAACATCGATCAGGCGCTGATCAAAAGTCAAGATTCGCGGATCATGCAGCTGTCAAATGGCTGTATCTGCTGCTCGCTGGCCGGCGGGCTTGTCGATGCCATGGTGTCGCTGATGCAATATCGTGACAGCATCGATCACATCCTGATCGAGGCAAGCGGCGTGTCCTACCCCGGACGGATCATGGACTTCGCACGGATCGATGCCGAGCTGCGGGCCGGCCTGACGCTGGTGCTGGTCGATGCCGCCAGTATGCCATCCCAGATTGATGACCCACGGCTGGCCGAGGTGATCGCGGCGCAGATGCAGGATGCGGATCTGTTCCTGCTGACCAAGACCGACATCGCCGGCGAGGATGACATCGTGCGCGCAAGAGCCTATCTGGCAACGCACCAGCCACAGGCACCGGTTCTGACGGCGCGCGCCGATGATGCGGATGTCATCGCGATGCTGCTGTCGCACGAGGCTTTGTCAGCCTCGGAAAAACTGCCAGACCACGATCATCAGCCCCACCCGGGATTCATCTCGGCGGCCATGACCGCCAGTGAACATGTTGACCGGGCGGCGTTTCGGGATCTGTGCGCGGCGCATAGTGGCCTTCTTGTACGCGGCAAGGGCCTCGTTCACTTTGCCGATGGCCTGCATGTCTGGCAGCAAAGTGGCCGGCGCACCGAATTTTACCCCACCGCCGACACCGAGCCAGCCGATTCACGCATCGTTTTGATCGCCACCAACCCGCTTGATGAGGCTGTTGCCGGATTTGCAGCGCTGGGATTTCAGCTGCTGGCGACGGGCGCCGACGGCCAGCCGCTGCTGCAGCGCCAGTTGGCGGAAGTCACGCCGAAAGTGCTGCTGACCCTGGACGAGCCGGAGCTGCTCTCTCTCATAGCGGGGCATCTGGCGGCGAGCGATCAGTGCAGCCTGTCTTCCACGTGCAAGCTCCTCGCTCTCATCATCGGCGAGAACCAGCAGGACTCGACGGCGCTCCTCGCTTTGCCGCCGCAGGTATACACACATACCTGCATGTCTACCTCCATACTCCCCTACTCACTCCTCACTGCCCTTCCTCCCTCTCTTCCCTCCTTCATTCCTCCCACCGCAGGTGCACCCTCTGATCGCCAAGGCCAACAACTTTACAAG
>CAJWDO010000109.1 GCA_913031555.1 uncultured Alphaproteobacteria bacterium
CCGCCATTCAATAAATACCGAATTGAATCACATCTGATAATCGAATTGCCCATTGTTCCGCTAACTGTTTCATTCTGGGGCATATCGGTTGGTGCTTCATTACCAACCGACTGCTCGGCGGTGCCGGGCTGTATCTGTTGTTTGAAACCTTGCCGATATTTACTGCAGTTAATATCGGCATCCCCTCAGGTGCGGGCATGTTGATATTATGCCGACAGCTGCGGTTGCAGTTGCAGTTGCATTCGTTTTGTTTGCTACAATATCTCCCAGCAGGACTTGATGACAAAATCCCTTGCGTGCAACACCCCGGTTATACTCATCGCCCGGGGGTGCAGTAGCTTCGGTTTGTTTTTTGTCGTCCACAATCGAATGATCCCCGTCAGATGAACGCCGGGCATAAAGAGAGTTCAATGGCGCCTATTCTTTCCATACGTAATCTTCGGAAGTCCTATGACGACGGCGCGGCGGCGCTGAAGGGCATAACACTGGACATTGAGGAAGGCGAGGTCATTGCCCTTCTCGGCCCGAACGGTGCTGGCAAGACAACCCTGATTTCAATCATTTGCGGGTTGGTCCACCCAACCAGCGGCAGCGTCACGGTGAACGGTTTCGATATCGTCGAGGACTACCGCAAGACGCGCTCGCTGATAGGTCTTGTGCCGCAGGAAATCATGCTGGAGGGTTTCCAGAAGGTGAAGGATGCGCTGCATCTTTCTCGCGGCCTGTTCAACAAACCCCGCAACCAGACCCTTGTTGATAATCTGTTGAAGAAGCTGTCACTCTGGGACAAGCGTGATGCCCGGAACATGACCCTTTCCGGAGGCATGCGGCGACGGGTCATGATTGGCAAGGCACTGAGCCATCAGCCCCGGATTCTGTTTCTTGATGAGCCAACGGCCGGCGTTGATGTCGAGCTTCGCAAGGAGATGTGGGACATTGTCAGCGAGCTCAAGGAAGATGGCGTCACCATTATCCTGACAACGCATTATATCGAGGAGGCCGAGGCCATTGCCGATAGGGTCGGCGTGATCAACGGGGGAGAGCTGTTGATTGTCGAGGACAAGGACACGTTGATGCGAAAGATGGGCTCAAAGACATTGCGCATCGATCTTCAGGACCCTGTTGAAACCATCCCGGCGGCATTGTCGGATTATGACCTGACACTGGAAGAAGGCGGTGAGACGTTGTTCTACACCTATGACTCCGGCGAAAAACGGACCGGCATCACCCGCCTCCTCGCCGCTGTCAATACAAGCGGGTTGCGCATTCGCGATGTCCAGACATCGCAAAGTTCGCTGGAAGATATTTTCGTCAATCTGGTGCGGGACTGAGCCGATGAATTTTCACGCCATGAAAGCCATCTATGTCTTCGAAATGGCCAGGACATTCCGCACCATCGTGCAGAGCATTGTCTCGCCGGTCATTTCGACCTGTCTGTATTTCGTTGTTTTCGGCACCGCCATCGGATCACGAATGGAACAGGTTGACGGGGTGGAATACGGATCCTTCATCGTGCCGGGCCTGATCATGCTGTCTGTCCTGATGCAAAGCCTGACCAATGCGTCATTTGGAATTTATTTTCCGAAATTCATGGGCACCATCTATGAGCTGATGTCGGCACCGGTATCGCCGTTGGAAGCTGTGGTCGGTTATGTCGGCGCCGCCGCCACAAAATCGCTGATGATCGGACTGATCATTCTTGCCACGGCGCATCTGTTCGTTCCAATCCAGATAATGCACCCGGTCTGGATGCTGTCCTTTCTGGTCCTGACCTGCGTGTCCTTTGCGATGTTTGGCTTTATCATCGGCATCTGGGCAAAGAATTTTGAACAACTCAACCTGATCCCGATGCTGATCATCACACCGCTTGTGTTTCTTGGCGGCAGTTTCTATTCCATCGATATGCTGCCGCCGATCTGGCAGAAGATTTCGCTGTTCAACCCGGTTGTCTATCTTGTGTCGGGATTCCGCTGGTCCTTTTTTGGAACAGCCGATGTGGCTGTCGCCATAAGCCTGGCGGCCGTGTGCGGTTTCATGTTTCTTTGTTTTGCCGTGATCTGGTGGATTTTCCAGACCGGGTATCGTCTGAAGACCTAGCCTGCCGCGCCGCCTGCCAGATGCCCAAGCGCCAACGCGGTGAGAAGGCCGTTGCCAGACAGATATCCTGACACATCCGGCCCGGACACGCCGCAGGCAGCGCCGCCGCAGGCAAAGATCGTCTCGAACACGCCGCCATCCGCACGCCGCACGCGGGCCTTGCTGTCGACCAGCAACCCGCCCTGGGTGTGGAACAGCGCACCTGTAACACGCACCGCGCAATAGGGCGGCGCCAACATTGTGTCAGCATTGAAACGCCGGCCATGAATATCCGCCTCTCCAGATGCGGCCAACGTCGTACAGTCCTGCAAAGACGCCGTTAAGGCAGTGGCGTCAACACCGATTTTGGCGGCCAGTTCATCTGCGGAATCTGCGGTGATGACGGCACCGCTGTCCTCGGCATTGCGAAAATCCTCGAACCTCCGCCCAAGATCACGAAGCCGCGAGTCGAAAATATTGAAGGCTGTCTTTTCAGGCTGCGCAAGCACCGCCACCGCCTGCTCGGAATAGCCCTGATGCTCATTCGAAAAGCGCTTGCCGTCCAGATTGATCTGAATACCGCCTTCCATCATCAGCGCCCAGGTCACCAGAATGCCATGCGGATGCGCCACCGACCCGTGGCCCTGATATCCAGACAGATGTGCCGGCACCGCGCCAAGCTGTTCGCCCCATAATATGGCCTCGCCCTGATTGCCCGGATGGCCGAAATACAGCGCGTCTTTCATTTCCGGGATATAGCGCGCCACCAGCCCCGGATTGCCGCCATACCCGTTACAGGCAAGGATCACACGCCGCGCGGCAATGGCCTCGCTTGCGCCATCGGGACGCTGGCATGTGGCGCCAAGGAATTCACCGCCGGCCGTAACCACCAGATCGATCACCTGCGCACCGGTCACGATCATGGCCTCGGTCGCCATGACCGCCTGCTCAAGCCGTGTCACAAGCCCCTGCCCCGTGACTTCAGGGACTGCATGCATCCGGTGGTGGCTGTGTCCGGGATACAGAAAATCATCAAGGACATGGAAGGGAATGTCGTGACGGTCGGCAAGCCAGTTCAGTGTCTGCGGGATCTGATCGGTGATGGCACGAACATGTTCCGGGTCGGCGCTGTTCTTGTTCTTGGCCATGATGTCAGTGAAAAACACATCACGGCTGTCCTCGATGGATTGCGCGCCCTGTGCTTTTGTCTCGGCAGCGGGAATGAGGCCCGATGACAGTGCCGTCGAGCCTGCCAGCTTTGCATCACGTTCGGCGAGCAGGACATTGTCACCAGCCTCAATCGCCGCCAGCGCCGCCGTCAGACCGGCCGCGCCACCACCGATGATCAGGCAATCAACCTCGATTTCGGCATCAAATCCATCACTGACAATCACATTTGGCATGGCGTGCTAACTCCCTACAAACAGCGCCTGCGCTTCGGCAACGCTCATGCTCCTGCCAACAGATGACAGCGCCTTGATCGCTGTTTCATGCGTCTCGACAGAAAAGGCCGCGCAGCCATCATGCAGCGTGATGGTATCGAAATCCCGAACATGCGCGTCACGCACCGTCGACGCCACGCCGCCATTGGTAACGATGCCGCAAACCATCAATGTCCGGATGCCGGCACGGCTCAGAACAAACTCCATTCTCGTCTGATAAAATGCTGAATACGCTACTTTTTCGACTGTCATGTCAGCTGGCTGAAGCTCGTCCACCAGCGAATGGCCCCAGCCGCCGGGTGTAAAGTCACCATGTGTCAGGAACGGGCGAAGTTTTTTCAGATGCGGCGAGATAAAGGGCGCGCCATCCCGTCCGGGAACAAGCGTGAATTGCGTTGAAACAACCCATCCCCCTGCCTGCCGCACCGTCTCCAGAAGCGGCGCGATCCGGCCTGGCAGCGCGGCGATCTCGGAACTGCCGGTTCCGGACCGGCCGTAGGCACCTTCGGGGTGCAGGAAATCATTTTGCAGATCAACAATCAGAACGGCTGTCGAGGCCGGATCGAACTGGCTGTCAGTCATTATCCCTTCCCCTCCCGGATGATGATTCCTCGATGATGATATTGCCAAGCCTGTCCACCCGCGCCGCCAGACCCGGATCGACATAGATTGTGGCGTCCGGCTGGACCAGCAGACAGGGACCGTTGACAATGGCACCCTCCGGTAGCTTCAACCGGTCGATAATCATGCCGTCATGCCATGTGCCATCGGCATAGATCCGCTGATTGGCAAGAAGGCAGGCTTTGACATCGTCAGCTCTTTCGCCACGTGCCAACCCGGCAATATCGACATGCGGGCGCCTGCCGATCACCGACAGCCGCAGATTGAGGACACGTACAGGAATATTCTCCAGCAACCGACCATAAGTACGTTTGTAACTGGCATCAAAGGCGGCGCGGATGCTTTCGACACTGAGAGTGCCAGATTCAGCCGCAATCGGCACTGCCACGGCATGCGTCTGGCCAAGATACAACATGTCCAGCTCGATGATGGCCTGCAGACCCTCGATGCTGGCCCGTGACCGGCGGATCACCTGTTCCGAAGCGGCGGTGATCTCGTCAATCATTTCGCCAAGGGCATCGCAATCAAGGGAATCCAACATCCTGTTAAGAGTCCGCACCTCGTCATGGCGCAGATCGGACATCACGCACCCAAGTGCCGAATTGACCCCTGGATAGCGCGGCACGATGGCAGCGGCGAGACCAATTTCCCGCACAAGCGCGCCGGCATGAAGCGCACCGCCGCCGCCAAACGGCATGGCGGCAAAGCGTTTCGGGTCATGTCCGCGTTCAATCGATATCAGCCGGATGGCGCCTGCCATTTTCGCGTTCGCTACGCGAATGATCGCCTCGGCAGCCTCATATTCATCAATGCCGAGCGGCATTGCGATATGGGTTCTGATCGCCGTTGCGGCAGCATCACTGTCAAGCCGGGTCAGCTTGTCGCCAATCGGGTTGCGGGAGTCAATCCGCCCCAGCACCAGATTCGCGTCGGTCACAGTGGGACGGTCATTGCCAAGCCCGTAACATACCGGTCCCGGATCGGATCCGGCGCTTTGCGGGCCGATATCCAACAGGCCGGTATCGTCGATATGGGCAATTGACCCACCACCGGCGCCAATGGTCGTCATCTCGATCATCGGCGTGCGAACAACCATGCCGAAATCAATACTGGCTTGCGATGTCAGGGTGTTCTGGCCGTCAGCGACAAGCGACACATCAAATGAGGTGCCGCCCATATCGCCGGTGATGACATTATCGAACCCGGCGGCGCTGGCAATCTGGCGCGCCGCGACAACACCTGCCGCCGGCCCCGACAAAGCGGTTCGCACCGGCAGCGCCTTTGCCGTATCGACCGACATCACGCCACCATTCGACTGCACGATCAGAATTTCCGCCGGCGATTGCTCCGCGGCAAGCCGGTCTTCCAGCCGTGACAGGTAACTTGCCACAACCGGCTGCAGATAGGCGTTCAGGCTTGCCGTCGAGCAGCGTTCAAATTCACGAATCTCCGGCAGGATCTCGGTGGCGACGCTGACATGATCATTTGGCCATATCTCGCGCAGAATTCCGGCCGCCCGCGCCTCGTTGTCGGCATTCGCATAACCATTGATGAAGAACAGACAGACAGCTTCACACCCCTGTTCCAGCAATGTCGTGGCGGCGGCACGGATCTCGTCTGGTTCAATACCGATTTTGACTTCACCACTTGCCAACGTCCGCTCGGCAACTTCCAGACGGTTTTGCCGGTCGATCACCGGTGTGAACTGCCCCCACAGTCCCCAGGTCGTCGGTCGGTCACGGCGGCGCATTTCCAAAACATCACGGAAACCGGCGGTGGTGACGATCCCTGCCTTGGCACCCTTGCGCTCAAGAAGAGCGTTGGTTGCCACAGTCGTGCCGTGAATAATCGTCGACACGGCGCCAAGATCATCGGTAGCCGCCTGAATGCCGCTCAGGAAGCCTTCAGACTGGTCACCACGAGTGGAAGGCACCTTGGCGACGCGAACCTCGCCCGTCGCCTCATCAAGGGCCAAGATATCGGTGAAGGTACCGCCGACATCA
>CAJWDO010000110.1 GCA_913031555.1 uncultured Alphaproteobacteria bacterium
TCGTCCGCCTACGCCACGGCCGCCTCCGCCGCCGCCACCCCGCCCCGAGGTGCCCGACCTGCTGGAGGTGCTGTCCGAGTTCCAGGTATCGATCCCCGAGATCGGCGTGATCCGGGCCGAGCAGCCGCCGCTCATCATCGTCACCTCCAACCGGACCCGCGAGGTGCATGACGCGCTCAAGCGCCGCTGCCTGTACCAATGGATGGGCTATCCCCAGCGCGAGCGCGAACTGCAGATCGTGGCCGCGCGCGCCCCCGAGGCCGCCGCCGCGCTGCAGCACCAGGCCATCGACTTCATCCACCGGCTGCGCGGCATCGACCTGTTCAAGTCGCCTGGCATCGCCGAGGCCATCGACTGGTGCCGCGCGCTGGCCGCGCTGTGGCCCGAGCAGGCGCGATTCCGCAAGCACATCGTCATGCAGCGCCACGGCTACGGCCAGGGCGAATATCAGTATTTCGCCTATGACCTGCCCGCGCCGGTGCAGCGGCTGCGCCAGGCGCTCTACCCCGAGCTGGCCAGTGTGGCCAACCAATGGAACGAACGGCTGGGGCGGCCCAGACGCTTCCCGCCGGCCCTGAAGGACTGGCTGCGCGAGTGCCACGAGGCCGGCCAGACCCGGCCGACGCCGCTACTCCTGCGCTACGGGCCCGGGGACTACAACTGCCTGCATCGCGACCTCTACGGCGAGATGGTCTTCCCGCTGCAGGTCGTGGTGCTGCTGAGCACGCCCGGCCGAGACTTCACGGGCGGCGAATTCATGCTGGTCGAGCAGCGCGCGCACATCTACATCTATATGGATGGGCAAACGCTTCTTGACCCGGTGAGGGCCGCGACACTCCGCGGGCAGATCGGCGCCCTTGGCCGCTTCCTTGCCGAAACCGCCCGGGCGGCGGCCTGACCGGTCTTATCGCTTGCGCGCCTTGCCGGCATAAGGGTTTTCGCCCTTGCGCATCACCATCCGCACGGGAATACCCCACAGACCGAAATCGGTCCGCAGCCCAGTGATCAGATACCGAAGATAGCTCTCGGGAAGCGACGCCGGCCGGCTGACAAACAGCGCAAAGGTCGGTGGCCGTGTCTTGATCTGTGTCATATAGCGGATACGCAGGCGACGGCCATCGACAAGCGGCGGTGGATGTGCCTCGAGCATGCCTTCAAGCCACCTGTTCAACCGGCCGGTGGCGATCCGCGTGTTCCACAGGCCATACATCTCATCGGCCGCCACCATCATCCTGTCGAAGCCGCGCCCATGAAGCCCTGACATGTGGATCACTGGCACGCCGCGCACCTGAGCCAGTGAAGTTTGCAGCCGGTCGTCAATCTGTTGGGTGGCGGCTTTCCGGTCGCTAACGACATCCCATTTATTGGCACCTATCACTAGGCCGCGTCCCTCCTCGGCGATCAACCGCGCGATGCCCAAATCCTGTTTGTGGAGCTCCTCGGTGGCATCCACCAGCAACAGGCACAGATGCGCGAACTGGATCGACCGCAGCGCATCATCAACCATCAGCCGTTCGACCTTGTCGCTGATGCGCGCCCGACGGCGCATGCCTGCCGTATCGACAAGCTTGTAGGACCTACCCTTCCAGGTGAAGGGAAGCTCGATGGAATCACGAGTGATCCCGGCCTCCGGGCCGGTCAGCAACCTGTCTTCGCCGAGCAGCCTGTTGATCAGCGTCGATTTACCCATGTTCGGGCGACCAACAACGGCGATCCGCATCAGCAGATCGGCCTGCGCGTCCTGCCAGATCTCGACAGGGTTGCCCTCGTCGTCAAGCGGTGGTTCGTCCGACGCATCGTCATCCGTGAATTCGTCATCCGCGTCATCGGCAAGCATGTCTATGCCAGCCTCCCGTGCGCCCTCGATAATGGCATCATGAAGATCGACGAGCCCCGCGCCATGCGCCGCCGAAATCGGAATCGGCTGGCCAATTCCCAACTCCCACGCCTCGGCAAGTCCCGCGGCACCGACCTTTCCCTCGCACTTGTTGACAACAAGGACCACGCACGAACCAGAACGGCGAATCTGGTCGGCAAAAAATTTGTCAGCCGGAGTCACACCGTTACGGGCGTCGATGACCATCATGGTCAGATCGGCAAGTTCGATGGCGCGCTCGGTCTGCTGACGCATGCGGTCCTCGAGACTGCCGGTTGCCGCCTCTTCCAGCCCTGCCGTATCGATCACCCGGAACTCAAGCCCGGCAAGGGTGGCATCACCCTCGCGCCGGTCACGGGTCACGCCCGGCTGATCATCGACAATGGCATGCTGGCGACCGACCAACCTGTTGAACAGCGTCGATTTGCCGACATTGGGCCGACCCACGATGGCGATTGTTACAGACATGAAGAATGGCTCATGGCGAAAGATGTCGTTCCCAAGCTGGCTGTCAGCGGCACCGGCGCCGACAGCTATTCGACGGCAATCAGGGTGCCGCTACGTCCCACAAGGAACATTCTGCCACCGGCAACTTGCGGTGGCGTCAGAATTTCCTGGCCCGTGGAAAATACCTCGCCAGCAGCGCCTGTGCTTGCATCGAAAGCCTGCACAACACCACCGCGCGACACCACATATACCTTGTCACCGGCGACGATTGGTCCGACATAGCGCGGCGGCTTTTCCGGCGCAACAACGTCAAGTGGCACCGCACCGTCAAGCTCGGTGATCCAGCGTACCGCGCCGTCAGAGCGTCGCAGCGCATAGAGCCGTCCATCAAGCGACAGCACGAACACGCTCTCGCCAGCCACCCACGGCATCTCGATGCCGCCGATGGCGCGCTCCCACACCGGCAGGCCGTTGCGCGCGCTGAACACGACAAACCGGCCCGACTGGCTGACCACAAAGATAAGGCCACCATCATGGACCGGGGTGGCGCGCACATCGCCAAGACCCTGTATCGCCGTGCGCGGCAACAGCGAGGCAACAGAGTCCGTCCACAACAATTCGCCCGTAGAGGCGTCAAAATAGGACACTTCGCCAGCCGCGCCGGCGAGAACAATCTCGTCATTTGCGAAGGCCGGCGCGGGCGCACCGAAGATCACCGTGTTGCTGACGATGCCGAAATGCTGCCAGACACGCTCACCCGAAACCAGCGTGACAACGGTCATGTTGCCATCAAGGTCGGTGACAGCCACCCGATCGGTGCCGATGATGGTCGCGCTGCCACGAAGCGGAATATCGGTCTCAACACCCCAGAGAATGGACCCATCCGACGGCTTCAGCAGCGCCAATCGGCGCCCACCGGCATGCACAATCAGGCCTTCGCGCGACAGCGCCAGCCCACCGGCGATACCGGGCAGAGGGTCATCCTTGATTTCCTCGATCCGGATCGACCAGACCTGACTGCCATCGCGTACATCGAACGCCGCGACGATGCCGTTCGGCGCAACGGTATAAACCCTGCCATCACCAACGACAGGTTGCGCCAACTCGGCGAGGTCGCTTCCGACTCCACCGATACTGGCGCGCCAGGCTTCAGTCAGCGGCGCCTCGAAACGCGGATTGCCGCCGGCATGACCGGCCGACAGCCCCGGCATGGGAGCCGAATTGACATTCACGACGGCAGGGAGCCTCGCGCCCTCGGCCTGTGCCTCGGCGCTGATGGCTTCAAGCTTGATTTCCGGCAGCACCGAAATGCGCGTTCCCTTCAGAATGGCTTCGGGCGGGCTGCAGGCCGCCAGACCAAGCGTCACCGCACATCCCATCAAAACAAGAGCACGACGCAGCCAACGCGATATACATCTCATTCGTCCGGTCCGGGCCGTGGGCAGGACCGAAGTCCCGGGCAAGAAATGATGGTGCGAGTGCAGGGTCATTGGCATTTCTGTTGGGGGCGTTTCTGTTGGGGCGTTATTGCCTTCAAGATTTCAGGATAGCAACCAGCTGCGCCGCACGCTGGCGCAATTCGGCTGACACATCGGCAAGTTCGACAATCATTTCCAGCTTGGACAGCGCGGCATCGGTGTTGCCATCCCGCAGGTCGAGCCCGGCGCCAAGCTCCAGCGCCATCGCCTTCCATGGGCCGGCACCATCGGCCAACGGCGCAATGCGCGCCTGAAGCTCACCGGCAGGCCGGCTCTCGGGCGCGTTCATCGCCGACAAAAGCAAGGCCGCATCCCGGTAAAGGGTCGTAACCGATGTATCCTCGGCGATGTCAAGATAACCCGCCTCCGCGCCCTCGGCGTCACCTGCCCCGGCAAGGCCGGCGGCGATCTGGAACCTGCCAAGAAGCGCGTAACCATCGGTCAACTCACCAATATTCTGTTCCAGCGCCGCCACCGCGTCATCGGCGGCAAGTGATTGCTGATACAGGTTTGCCGCAGCCTCGGCCTGCGAGCGGGTCCAGGCGGAAAAGCCCTGCGAAGCGCCAACGCCAAGAACCACGGCGAGCGCGGCGGCAATCACATATTTTCCATACTTGGTCCAGAGCGCCTGCGTGCGGTCGCGCTTCAGATCCTCGTTAATTTCGTCAAAAATATCAGCCATTCGCAGAAAACCTGTTACCGGTCCAAACCGGTCGGGACGGCCCCGGTTGGAGATTGCAGACGCCTCTGTAATACAAGTCTGACTCAAGTGTAATACAAGTCTGACTCAAGTTTAATACAGGGCTGTAAAATCGGGCGCCCCCTGCCCCGGATATGCCGTCCAGAACACCATCCGATGCCAGCTCTGGTTGACAGCCGACGCCAAGGTGCCCCAACATAGCGACAAGTCGCAGAACATCCAACAGAAAAGCGGGTGAAAGTCTGACGTGTCACGCGTGTCCGTTCCAAAAAAACTTCGCCGTCAACTTTATTTCTCCAGGACCGAACTCGGCCAGATACTGGCCGCCTACAGCGCGCGCGTCGCGGCCGGCGAATGGCGTGACTATGCGCTGGACCATGTCAATGGTGTCGCGCTGTTCTCGATCTTCCGCCACACGCATGAAACACCGCTCTTCGTGATCGAGAAAAAACAGCGCCACCCGAAAGAAAAGGCACAGTTCCTGCTGAGTGACCGCAACCGCGTTCTCTGCCGCTCGAACTCGCTTGCCGATGTGATCGGCCATTTCAACAAACTGCCGCGCCTTGTCACCGGCTGACGGCTCCTCCCCTGATCGCCCGCTACTGATTTCCTGCCCCTGATCTCCTCACTCTATGGCTCTCATACCGGGCCATGATTCCAGATCATCATGCCAAATCATGATTCAGCTCTTGTCGTCACCGTATCAATCATATATCACTAAATTAGAACAAATCATGAACATTTGGATCGCTGTCGCCCCTGCTGGCATGACGGAGATCGCTGAAAGGTACGGTCATGGGGGCATTCAAGCGCCGGCTGACAGCACGTCATGAGCCGGTAAACCCGGCAACATTGGGGGATCTTGCGAATGAGGGGTTACGGGTTTTCTGCTGGTGCCACCGTTGTGGCCACAATGCCGAGCTCGACACGGCGCCACTGATGGCGCGGCTTGGTCCGATGTTTCCAGTCCCCGAGCTTGGCGGGCGCATGCGCTGCACATCATGTGACGCGCGTGATGTCGCGACACGGCCGGCCTGGCCGCGTCACGGTGGCGGCCAGATTGCGCGCTATGGTTAGGTCCATCTTGCGGGGAAATTGTCAGGTCATGGACAGCCCCGCATCCATGCGATAAAACAGGGCCATCATCAGGCAACAGCCATTATCAGGCAACAGAAAGTGAGACCGGCAATGAATGCAAGCGATACCGCAAGGGTGCAGAGTTACCTGCGTCAGCGCTTTGGCAACAAGCGGCTGTCTCTCGCCAGGCGCGAGAACAAGGATGATTCAGCCGATCTGATGTTGGAAGATGAATTCATCGGGGTTGTGTTCCAGGATGACGAGGATGGAGATCTCTGCTTCCACGTCCAGATCTCGATCCTTGCCGAGGATCTCGACGACATGTGATCCCGGACCGGCGACGTCCTGTCCACCGCCCGATCACCTGTTTGATCACACATCCTGTCGCTCTCGACCACTCGCTCGGCCAATCAACCACCAAGCCAGCCACCAAGTCAGCCACCAAGCCCGGGTCCGTCCCCTACCGCCACGGCAAGCCCGTCTCCTACCGCCACGGCGACACCGCTGC
>CAJWDO010000111.1 GCA_913031555.1 uncultured Alphaproteobacteria bacterium
CCCCGACAGGTGACACGCGGGTGGCGTTTTCCGCCGCCTTCGGTGATGCCGCGCCGTCGGCGGAGCATCATTTCCGCGGCTTTGATTCGCTTGGCCGCGTCTATCGCTACAAGGCACCGTTGCAGGACCGGGTGATGCCCGGGCCGCGCCTTGCCGGCGTAATGGCGATGGCCGCGCCGGCCGCTCCTGTCATGATGGGTCGGACAAATGGCGTGACGACGATGCTGCGCCGTTCACACGATGCCGACAGCGCCATTGGCGCCGGCGGGGTGGTCAGCTATATCGGTGCCCGCTCGCGGACCGATCTGGCGCTGGTGAACCGGCGGACCGCATCGGCGCTGTCACCCGCCGCGTTGCTGCGCCGAAGTCATGTGGTCACGCCTGTCTGGGAGGCGCTGGCCCCGCAGGCGCATGACATTATCGGCGCGGAATCGGACTGGCAACTGACCCGTAACCTGCATGCCGGGATGTTTTTCTCGCGCGCCGGCATTGCCGCGGCGACCAGGCGGGGTGAGACATATTCGCTTCGTGACTATGGTGTCAGCAGCCGCCTCGGCAGCCGCCGCAACGGTATCGAGGCGCGGCTTGGCCAGCTGAAGGAAAGCGGTCGCTTTCTCGGCAGCCAGCCGGAGGGCGGTTATGCGCTGGCACGGCCGACACGCTCGGACTATCTGCGGCTGCGGGCATCGCGCCAGCTGGCGCCGGGGCTGTCGATTGGCGCGGAATGGCTGCGTCTTCGCGCGCGGGTGGATTTCCGGCATGACGCCTTTGTCCGCGATATGACACTGGATGCCCGCGCCGCCGGGATTCATATGACCGCCACCGACCTTGCCACGGAAGACGACAGGCTGGTGCTGCATTATGGCGAGCCGCTGGCGGTGACCGGTGGGGTGATGCGCCAGACTTCTGTCACCAGCTACACGTCGTCAGGTGCCTATCGGGCGACGACGCGCGATCTCGATCTGGCCGTCACGCGGCGGCATCGCATGGTGCAGATGGCTTATCAAAGGCCCCTGGCCGGACGGGTGAGCGGCTTTGCCGTCGCGGCGCATCACCGTAACTGGAGCCATCAGGGCGGCCTGACCAACAATCTGGTCATGCTTGGCCTTTCGCTCAGTCACTAGCATCGCCGCACCGGTGAAATCGGGCCGTGCTGAAATGTCGGCTTTGTGAAGAAGTGGTAAGGATGTATACCCACGCCATGCCGATCAACCGCTCAACAACCGATCCGACCCCGCCCGATCCGACGCCGCCCGATCCGACGTCCGACGTGCCGTTCCTGACGGTGACCCGGCGTGGTCTGGCGCGGCGCTGTCCGAATTGCGGAGAAGGCGCAACGCTGACCGGCTATCTGACACAGGTGCCGGCCTGCGCCTCATGCGGCCTCGATTTCTCCGAAATCCGCGCTGATGACGGGCCGGCCTGGGCGACGCTGATTGTCGTCGGTCACGTACTGGCACCGCTGATGGTGATAGTTGGCCGTGATGACCGGGTGCCGGTATGGGTCGCCATTGCCCTTCTGTTGGCGGTCATGCTTGCCGGTGTGTGGTGGACACTGCCGCGTGCCAAGGGCCTTTTCATCGCCCTGATCTGGCGCACCGGCGCCACCGGCGAGGAAAGTTTCGCGCATCCGGCGACGCTGGATGACGGGGATGACCAAAATGGACGTGATCAGACACGGTCCTGAACTTTCTCCCGACGAGTTCTCGGCAAAAAATTCCGGCCAAAAAAATCTCGGCCAAAAAATTCCGGGCAAAACTGAAAAAGAGCATCATAAATCACCCCTGAATGAAAAAATGTTTGATTTTTTCATTTAAAATGCGCAAGCATTTTTTGGGGGGAGGAGTTTGTCATGCTGGTAAAGCTCGACAAACAGGCAGGAGTTCGCGCGCCGCTGCGCTCGACCGGGTCGATTGGCACCGATATTCGGGCGCTTCGCCGGTCACGCAACTGGACGCTGAACGATCTTGCCGCGCGGCTTGACCGTTCGGTTGGCTGGCTCTCGCAGGTTGAGCGTGGCCAGTCCGAACCGGCGCTTGCCGACATCCGCACCGTGGCGGCTCTTTTCGATTTGCCGGTCAGTTTCTTTTTCAGCCAGAGCCCTGACACGCCCGAGGCCGCCTATGTTGTGCGGTCCGAAAGCCGCCGGGCGATGAGTGATGAGGGCAAGGGGCTGGTCGAAAGCCTGCTGTCGCCCGACCTTGGTGGCGCGTTCGAGATTGTGCATTCGGTGTTTGCCGCCGGGGCGCGCTGCCCGCAACCATTCGTGCGGCTGACCGAGGAGGCGGGCTATGTCATCGAGGGGTCGTTGACGTTGATCATCGATGGCGAGAATTTTGTTCTCAAACGGGGCGACAGTTTCCGCTTTGCCGGTGAAACGGTGTCCTGGGTGAATGAAGGCGAGGTGCCGGCGGTGTTGATCTGGGTGATTGCGCCGCCGGTTTATTGATCGGTACGGATGAAACAGGGGAATCGGGGCGCCCCATCAAGAGGAAAGCGAGACGCATCATGGACGAGCTATCTGTGAATGAGCAGATGAACAAACCCACGGGCAAGCTGCCGAGTACGGCGCGGGTTGTGGTGGTTGGTGGCGGCGCGGTCGGCGCCTCGGTTCTCTATCACCTTGCCGAGCGCGGCTGGAGCGATGTCGTGCTGCTGGAAAAGAACGAGCTGACATCGGGGTCGACCTGGCACGCCGCCGGCAATTGCCCGAACTATGTCGGGTCGTGGACGATGATGAAGATCCAGTCCTATTCGACCAGCCTCTATCGCAAGCTTGGCGATCTTGTCGATTACCCGATGAACTATCACGTCACCGGCGCCATCCGGCTGGCACATTCACGCCAGCGCATGGAGGAGTTCCGTCATGTCGAGCGGATGGGGCGGCAAATGGGAATCGAGTTCGAGGAAATGTCCAATGCCGAGATGAAGGATATCTATCCGTTCCTCGAGACGCATGATCTCTATGGTGGCCAATGGGACTCGCTTGATGGTGATATCGACCCGGCGCAATTGACCCAGGCGTTCGCCAAGGGCGCGCGCGACATGGGCGCAAAGGTCATCCGGTTCTGTCCGGTGACCGCGGCGCGGCGCGAGAATGATGAATGGGCGCTGACCACGCCGCAGGGAGAGATTCGCTGTGAATATGTGGTCAATGCCACCGGCTACCGTGCCAATGAGGTGGGCCGGATGTTTGGCCGTGACGTGCCCTGTATTTCGCTGGCGCACCAGTATCTGGTGACCGAGGGCATTCCCGAGTTGGCAGAGCGGGACAGGAAGCTGCCACTGCTTCGCGACCCGGACAGCTCCTACTATCTTCGTCAGGAAAAGGACGGGCTTCTTCTGGGACCGTATGAAAAGGGGTGCCGCGCGCACTGGACCGACGCCTCCGACCCGATGCCGGAGGATTTCTCCTTCCAGCTCTATTCCGACGATCTGGAACGTCTTGAATGGTATATCGAGGATGCCTGCGCCCGGGTGCCGCTGCTTGGCACCGCCGGCATCACCCGCGTGGTCAATGGTCCAATCCCGTACGCGCCTGACGGGCTGCCGCTGATTGGCCAGATGCCGGGCGTGCCGAACGCATTCGAGGCCTGCGTCTTCACCTTTGGCATCGTGCAGGCAGGCGGTGCAGGCAAACTGCTGTCCGAGATCATCATCGAGGGCGAATCCGAGACCGACAGCTGGGCCGTCGATCCGCGCCGGTTCACCGACCATGTGACGCATGACTATGCGAAGGCCAAGGCGATTGAGACCTACAGCCATGAATATGCCATGCATTTTCCGCAGATTCAGTGGCCGGCCGGACGCGGTGCCAAGACATCACCGCTTTATGACAAGCTGGCTGCTGCCGGTGCAGCCTTCGGATCATATGGCGGCTGGGAACGTGCTGACTGGTTCCCCCGCGATGGCGAACAAGCGCTGCCAGCCAACAGTTATGACCGACAGCACTGGTTTGACACGGTTGGCGCCGAATGCCGGCATGTCGCCGAACATGCAGGTGTTCTGGAGCTGACAGGTTTTACACGCTTTATGGTCAAGGGGCCAGGGGCCGCGGACTGGCTGCGCGGACTGATCACTGGCGGTCTGCCAAAGGTTGGGCGTATCGGTCTTGTCTATTTTGCATCTGGACAGGGCAAGGTGCTGACTGAAATGACCGCCACGCGCCTTGGCGATGATGAATTCCTGCTGATGACAGGTGCCGGTGCCTATTGGCATGACCGTGATCTGTTGACCTTCCGTCTGCCTGTCGACGGGTCGATCAGCATCAGCGATGTGACAGCCGAAATGGCCACATTGCTGGTGACTGGTCCAAAAGCACCTGCGCTGATGGCCGATCTGACCGGCGCGGCGATGGATCATGACAGCTTTCCCTGGTTGACCTATCGGCGGATGCAGATTGCCGGTTTTGATGTAACCGCCATTCGCGTGTCATTCGCCGGCGAAGCGGGATGGGAGCTGCATTGCGATATGGATGATGTGGCCCGCCTCTATGATGCTGTCTGGGCGGCTGGCGAGGCACACCAGATTGCCAATTTCGGCATGCTGGCTCTGGATTCCATGCGGCTGGAAAAGGGCTATCGCTCGTGGAAGGCGGACCTGACATCAGACTATTCAATGCTGGAAAGCGGGCTGGCGCGCTGGGTCAATCTCGGCAAGGCAGATTTTGTTGGCAAGGCGGCGCTGGCGTCTGAACTTCAGGCTGGACCAAAACATGGATTTGTCACGCTGACCATCGACGATCCGGCAGATGGCGAGCCCTTTGGCGAGGCGGTGTATCTGAGCACTGTTCTGGTTGATGGCAATGCTGCCGGGCTGGTTGTTTCGGCCGGTTATGGTCATCGCACCGGACATTCCATCGCCATGGCCGTTGTTGACAGCGGTGTGCTGGCACAGGGCGGCCAGTTCAGTGTCGATGTTCTGGGGCGTGAACGCCGTGCCAATCTGGTGGCCGGTGATGTGCTCTATGACCCGCAGAACGAGCGGGTGAAGGTGTAGGATCATGGAGGTACCGTCCAGGGCACGTGCTGTCATTATCGGCGGCGGGGTAATCGGTTGTTCGATTGCCTATCATCTCGGCAAGCTGGGCTGGCGTGATGTCGTTCTGCTTGAACGCAAACAGCTGACCTGTGGCACCACCTGGCATGCCGCCGGCCTGATTGCCCAGCTGCGGGCCACGCAAAACATGACGCGTCTGGCGAAATATTCGCAGGAGCTGTATTTCGGTCTGGAGGCGGAAACCGGCGTTGCCACCGGCATCAAGCGCAACGGGTCGATGACGGTCGCGCTTACAGATGAACGGATGGAGGAACTGCGCCGCACCGCCGCAATGGCACGTGCTTTCGGTGTGGAGATTGACGAGATTACCCCGTCTGATATTGCCAGCCGCTATCCGGGGCTGAAGACAGATGATGCTGTCGGCGGTGTGTTTCTGCCAAAGGACGGACAGGCTGATCCTGTCAACATCACCCAGGCGCTGGCCAAGGGCGCGCGCAATTTCGGTGTGAAAATCATTCAGGGCGTCAAGGTTACCGACATTCACCAGGCTGATGGGCGGGTAACCGGTGTGATGACTGATCAGGGGCCGGTCGAGGCTGACTTTGTGGTTAATGCTGGCGGCATGTGGGCGCGTGAAATCGGGGCCAAGGCGGGAGTCAGCGTGCCACTGCATGCCTGTGAGCATTTCTATATCGTCACTGAAGGCATTGCGGGACTGACACCGGATCTGCCGGTCCTGCGTGTGCCTGATGAATGCGCCTACTACAAGGAAGACGCGGGCAAGATCCTGCTTGGTGCGTTCGAACCGAATTCAAAGCCATGGGGCATGAATGGCATTCCCGAGGATTTCGAGTTTGATTCCCTGCCCGAAGATTTTGATCATTTCGAACCTATTCTGGCGCGCGCGGTCGAACGTCTGCCGCATCTGGCAACCGCCGGTATCCAGACATTCTTCAACGGTCCGGAAAGCTTTACCCCTGATGACCGCTATATCCTTGGCGAGGCACCCGAGCTTGGCAACTTCTTCGTTGCTGCCGGGTTCAATTCGGTGGGTATCCAGTCGGCGGGCGGGGCCGGCATGG
>CAJWDO010000112.1 GCA_913031555.1 uncultured Alphaproteobacteria bacterium
AAAACGACCAATTGTTCAATATCAGACCTGCCTGTTATGGTCAAACCGGCTGTCGATCGCCGTCAGGTCATGGTGTGGCGCTATATATCAGTGGTCGCCGGCGCGGGCGATCTCGGCCGCAAAAAGCGGTTCGCGATGGGTTATTTTCCAGCTGGAATCAGCCTGTCTTTGCCAGCAGACCCGGTCCCAGCTGCCATCCGGCTTTTCTTCCCACCACCAGTTTTCTCCCGTCAGGTCGCCAGTCCAGATATAAGCGATCAGGCAGGCCTCATCATTGGTTTGCAATTCATGAACCTGTTGCGGCGGCGTTACCGAATGGCCACCAGCCCCAATGCGTTGCGCCGGTTTTGCCCGCCCATGCCGAATCGACACTGCGCCAGACAGGACGCAATAGATTTCCAGCGATGCATGCTGATGCAGCGGGTAGGTGATGTTCGGGGCCAGAAGAAACAGCCCCAGATACAGCTCATTGCTGACAAGATGCCCGCGGCCACCTACGATCTGGCCAGCTATCAGGCCTGTTGCCAGGTTGTCGGGAACATGCGTGCTGTCGAAAATCTGATACCAGCCGACACTGTCCAGAAAAGGTCGCAGCGCTGCGCTGGCGGGTGTTAACGGCATCGCGGCGACAAGCCCCGGCAGATGCTGCAGGACGGCATCCGGCGGATCGTTTTGCGGTGGCGTTCCCGGCTGGCACGACACGGATCGCAGATCGCCAATCAACTGGTCAAACATCGCGTGCTCGGTGGCAATGGGGGTGATCGTCGCGGCCAGCGCATCGGCAATTGATGCTGGTAGATCAAGGCTGACAATATCGTCGGTCATAAAACAAACGCCTCGGTTAACTGGTCTGGCACCACTGTTGGCCATGCGGTCATCTGTGTCAATTATCCGGCTATTATGAGCAATTGCGGGCTGGTGATTTTGGTCGCCTCGCACGGCGCGGGTCTATAGGGTTGCAGGCGAAACGGTGGCTGCGGATGGTGACGGCGCATGAAGATGTCGATTTTTGAGCAGCCGCAGGGTGACAGGCCAATGCTGGCGCTGGCGCTGTTGCTGGCCGGTGTGAGCATTCTGTCACTTCAGGATTCGCTGGTGAAGTTCGTCGCCCCGCAGACGAGCTTCTGGCAGCTCCAGATCATCCGCTCATCCTTCAACCTTGTGATGCTTGTCGGCCTTGCCATCTTTACCGGCGGCATTCGCTTGCTGTGGCCGCAAAGGCTGGGCCCGGCCATTCTTCGCGGTGTGCTGCTGGCGCTGTGCATGGCCTTTTTCTTCGGTGCCGCCCAGCAGATCACGGTGACCCAGATGGCCACCGGTCTCTATACCTATCCGCTTTTTGTCACGCTTCTTGCCGGGCCGGTGCTTGGTGAGAGAATCGGCCGCTGGCGCATTGGCGCACTGCTTCTTGGCGCTGCGGGCTGTCTGCTGGTGCTGAACCCGTTTGCCGACGCCTTCACGCCTTTTCAGGCGGTCCCGGTTCTGGCGGGGTTCTTCTATGCCTGCAACATTCTGGTGCTGCGCCGCTATTGCCGAAACGAAAGCCCTCTGGCGCTGGTATGTATGGTCAATCTGCTGTTCATCGTGACCGGGAGCATCGGCGCGGTGGTGGCAAGCTGGCTTCCGGTCGATCCGGCATGGCGCGAGATGATACCCTTCATCCTTGTCGCATGGCCACAGGTCACCACTGTCCTTCTTGGCTTCCTTGCCATATTGGCGGTGCTGAACCTGTTCGGAAACCTGTTTCTCAGCCGCGCCTACCAGACCGCCGACAGCTCGCTTCTGGCGCCTCTCGACTTCACCTACCTGCTGCTCATCGCACTCTGGGGCCGGGTGATGTTCGACAGCTGGCCAACGCCGCTGGCGATCCTCGGTATGGCGATGATCGCGGCCGCCGGCATGATCACCGCAATGCGTGAAAGACGGCGACCGTTCCGGACGCCCTCACCGCGACAAAGCGGCTGACAGGCGGCTGGCAATTCAGTACATGTTGGGCCGCGTGCTCACGAAACAAGCGGTCAGGGGTATCATGAAAATCACGGTCAGGGTGTCGCCGATACATGGGCTTGGTGTCTTTGCCCTTCAGGATGTTGTCGCTGGCGAGACGCTTGAACTCTGCCCCTATATCGTCATCGATGACGACGATCTGCAGGAGGCAAACCGCCTGAACGACTATCTTTTCACAAGCCCTGACGATCCGAATGACTATCTCGTCGTGATGGGGTGCGGCATGCTTTACAATCACGCCACGCCGGGCAATGCGAAATGGGAGGTCGGCGAGACCGACAACCGGTTTCTGCGGTTTTATGCCGATTGTGACATCAAGGCCGGCGAAGAGTTGTTCCATGATTATGGCGAGGAATACTGGACAACCCGCGCCGAGGAATAGCCCCGGCGACTAACCGGCCATTGGCAGCAGGCTGATCACCTCGCGCGCCGTTCCCAGTGCCAGCCAGGCAAAGGCGATGGCGCAGATGCGATAGGTCCAGACCCGCCAGAGCCCGCCACGCCCGCCGAACAGGCGGCTGATCAGGCCGGCGCAGACAAAGCACCAGACAAGTGACGAGCCCATGAAGCCGAGGAAAAAGAGCGTGTAGTCGATGCTGTCGGGGTGGCTGATCCCCAGCGCGCCAAAGGCGCTGCCAAGTGCAGCCCAATAGGCGACATTCTGCGGATTCGAAAGCGACAGCACGACGCCGGAGCGCATGGCGCTGCCCTCCTGGTTCGGCACCATGATTTCGGCCTCGCCGCGGCTTGCCCGCCAGCTGTCCCAGGCAAGCCAGGCAAGATATCCGGCACCGGCAATGCCAACCGGAATTTTCAGCGAATCGGCCTGCAGCAACAGACCAATGCCGGCAAGGCCAAGCGCTGCCCATGCCGCGTCACCGACAAGCGAGCCGAATTGCACCGACAGCGCGGCGCGATATCCGCCGGACATGCCATGCCGGATCGTCTCGGCGAAGACGGCGCCCGGGGTTGCGTTGAAGATAAAGCCCAGCAGGAACGCCATGCCGAGAAGTTCAAAGGCGGGGATCATTGGAAATGAAAAGACCGGTGTTGTTGGCGAGGTATTGATGATGTCCCACATGGACCGAACCAGCATGGACCGAAACAGTAGGGATCGAAATCATGCCATTCTGGCGCGCCTTTGGCTTGCAATTCAAGTGCCGGCGCCTAGACTCGGATCTGCTGCGGGCCGGGGGAGGTTCGTGCCCGATATCATTTCAGGTCTCCATTTGACAGGAACAGTGCCAATGTCGCCTTCCGCCATTCAGCGTGCCACCAAGATCGTTGCCACAATCGGAACGAAGAGCGGCACACCCGATATGTTGCAGGCCCTTTCTCTGGCCGGGGTGAATGTCTTCCGGCTGAATTTCTCGCATGGCACACAGGCCGAGCATGCCGCGCGAGTCCGCGCCATCCGGGATCTTGAGGCGGCAACCGGCCTGCCGACCTGTATTCTGGCTGATCTTCAGGGGCCAAAGCACCGTGTCGGCGAGGTGGCCGAAGGGGTGGTGTTGACTGCTGGTGACAGTTTCATCTTTGACAATTCGACTGATCCGGGTGACGCCAACCGCGTCGGGCTCCCGCATCCCGATATATTCGCGGCGCTGGAACCCGGCGCGCGGTTGTTGATCGATGATGGCAAGCTGGTACTGCGGGTTACCGCAATCGACAGTGACAGCTTTGCCACCATCGTCGAGGTGGGTGGTCCGCTGAGCAGCCGCAAGGGCGTCAATCTGCCGGATATGGTGATTGCCAGCCCACCATTGACGGAAAAGGATCACGATGATCTGGCCTTCGCGCTTGATCATGGAGTCGACTGGGTGGCGCTGTCGTTCGTGCAGCGCGCCAGCGACATTCTGGACGTCAAGGCGAAGATCGGTGGCCGCGCCGCCTTGATGGCGAAGATCGAGAAGCCGGCAGCGCTTGCCGAGCTGTCGGACATCATCGCGGCTTCGGACGGGATCATGGTGGCGCGTGGCGATCTTGGTGTCGAACTGCCGCCCGAGGAAGTGCCGGGATGGCAGAAGAGAATCATCGCCGAATGCCGGATGGTCGGCAAACCGGTGGTGGTGGCAACGCAGATGCTGGAATCGATGATCACCAGCCCGACCCCGACCCGCGCCGAGGCATCGGACGTGGCCGGCGCGGTCTTTGACGGTGCCGATGCCGTCATGCTGTCCGCCGAGACCGCGGTTGGCCGGTTCCCGGTGGAATCGGTCCAGATCATGTCGCGGATCGTGGTGGCCGCCGAGCTTCATATCGCCGGGAATCCAGAGGCCGCACCGCCAAAGTTGCCGACCGAACCAAGCCTGTATCATGCTGTCGCGCTGGCCACGGTATCTCTGGCCGAAACGGTGGGCGCCGAAGTGATTATCGCATTTTCAACCTCGGGCAACACGGCGGTCCGGATTGCCCGCGAACGTCCCCAAATTCCGTTCTTCGTGCTGTCGCCCTTCATCGAGGTGCGGCGACGGCTTTCCATCCTGTGGGGAACGCAGACAGCCGCCAGCACTATCACTGAGGATTTCGAGGCCGCCATCGCCGAGGGTGTGCAGGAAATCACCGCCCGCCAGATTGCCGGCGCAGGATCGCATGCGGTGATTGTCGCCGGCATGCCGTTCGGCATCGCCGGCACCACGAATTCCATCCGCGTAACGACTCTCTGACCCACCTCCATTTTTTGTGATCAGTTTGCGATTGCAATTGCCGCCACAAGCCTGTTCAACTTTCGAGCATCAACACCAAACAGGGGGGATGTCTGATGGTGAGTGTCGGCTTTATCGGGCTTGGCAATGTCGGTGGCAAGCTGGCTGGCAGTCTGCTTCGCAACGGGATCGACCTGACGGTTCGTGATCTGGATCGTGATGCGGCACAGCCTTTTCTTGATGGTGGCGCGGCCTGGGGCGAGAGTCCGAAGGCCATGGCCGAGGCCTGCGATGTGATGATCACCTGTCTGCCCTCACCGGCGGCAAGTGCCGCCGTGATGGAAGCTGATGATGGTATTCTCGCCGGATTGCGGCCGGACAGTATCTGGGCCGAGATGAGCACCACCGACGAGGCAGAGGTGAAACGTCTTGGCGCGCAGGTTGCGGCCAAAGGTGCGGCCGCCGTCGATTGCCCGGTATCGGGAGGATGCCATCGTGCCGCCACGGGCAATATCGCCATCTTTGCCGGCTGTGACAGGCCGGTGTTTGAGCGCATGCTGCCGGTGCTGACGGTGCTGGGGCGGCGCGTGCTGCATACCGGGCAGCTGGGATCGGCGTCAAAACTCAAGGTGATGACAAACTACCTTGCCACGGCGAATCTGCTGACGCTGTGCGAGGCGCTCGTTACCTGCAAGGCGACGGGGCTCGATCTGAATACCACCTATGAGGCGATCCGGATTTCCTCTGGCAATTCATTTGTCCACGAGACCGAAAGCCAGGTCATTCTGAATGGCAGCCGCGACATCAATTTCACGATGGATCTGGTGATCAAGGACATCAGCCTGTTTCAGGAACTGGCCGATCGTGCCGGTGTGCCGCTCGAGATTTCGCCGCTGATGATCGATATTTTCAAGGATGGCGCGGCACGCTATGGCGATCGTGAATGGTCGCCGAATATCATCCGCCGGCTGGAAGAGGCGAGCGGCCTCGATATAACCGCGCCTGGCTTTCCAGATGAAATAGTCGATGACGAACCCGAGGAAGCAGGCCGCGAGGTGGTGCCACACCGCGGCTAGTTGCGGCGCCCCGTCTTGCTGTCGGTGCCGGCCTCGCGGATGGTAACCTTCATATCCTCAATTCCATCCGGCGGCACCGACAGGCGCGCCGTAATCGTGCGTTCATCACCCGGGGCCAGTGCGGCCTCGCGGACGGCGATCGGGCGCGATACCACAACATTGCCTGCATTATCCAGAAGGGTGACGGCCACCTGTTCGGGCGCGCCGGCGACGGTGCCGAGATTGGCGAACGTCACTGTGACCATCACCGCGCCATCGCCGCCGTCAAGCGCCGCATCGAAACGTGCCTCGGTCACAGCGAAATGTGGTGTCGTGCCGAC
>CAJWDO010000113.1 GCA_913031555.1 uncultured Alphaproteobacteria bacterium
CCCAGTCGTTGTGCGTGAGATGCGTCATTTTCAGACCGGAGGTTCAATACTCGATCCGTTCCGACTCGGGAAGATAGCCGATCTTGTTTGCCGCATGAAACGCCGCGACCTTGTAGCACTCGGCAAGTGTCGGGTAGTTGAAGACCGTTTCAAGAAAGTAGGAAAGGCCGCCGCCAAGTTTGAGTGCGGCCTGACCGACATGCACCAGCTCGGTCGCGCCCGTACCGATGCAATGAACCCCGAGAAGCGCTTTCGTGTCGCGGTCGAACAGCATCTTGAACAACCCTGTTTCATCTCCGAGAATCTGACCTCTCGCAATTTCCCGGTAACGAGCAACACCCACGACGAAATTCCGGCCTTCGGACTTCAGCTCGTCCTCGGTCATGCCGGGGTAATGTTCCAAAGTCATCGCGGTGACACCATTGTCACTGCTCATTCCGCGGACCGTACCAACGAACAGGGCGATCGCCCCAACGGCATCCGCCTGCAGAGCGCGGCTTTCCGCGCCGACGTCAAAATCTTCGGTTTGTACACGAACTGCCACGTTTCAGCCTCCGGTCACCGGTGGGAAGAAGGCCACCTCATCGCCGGCGGTGACGGGCGTGTCGAGATCGCCATAGTTACGATTCACCGCCACCCTTACCGCGCGCATATTCTTCAGCGCCAGCGCATGCCCCTCCGACATCGCGGTAAGATGTGGCACCAGATCGCCAACACAGGCGACATTGTCGGGAAGCGCGACTGTTTCCATCGCGGTGCCGGTATGTTCACGCATCCAGGCGAAATACCGAACCGACAGGCTTGATGTGGTGGGCGTTGTAGTGCTCACAATGCGGTCTCCCTGAAGGGTATGAACGTCAAATAGTCTCCGACAGTCACGCCGTCATTTTCAACCGGAATCTCGACAAGACCGTGGGCGCCGGTCAGCGACGATAGGACACCGGCCCCCTTGCGCCCGTGAAGCACCATCTCGCTCTCACCATCCGCGCCGGTGACAAGCCGGACACGAAGATATTCCGCCCGTCCGGGTGACTTGCGATGATCGAACCCGCTTCGCATCGGACAGCGCAGCAGGGCAGGCGGCGTGCCACCGGCCATGATCGCGAGAACAGGCGCCGCGACAAGCCGGTAACAGACAAAGGCGGCGACAGGATTGCCGGGAAGGCACAGCACCGGCGTGCCTGATCCGGAAACCCCCGCCGCCATCGGCCGGCCGGGCTTGATGGCAAGCCGCCAGAAGGACGGGGTGATATCAAGCCGCCGCATCGCCTCCTGGGTGTGATCCTCGTCACCATCGGATGCGCCGCCGGACGAGATCACGGCATCGCATGAGGCAATTGCGTCGCGATAGCGATCTGTCAGCGCCTCTGCCTGATCGGGAACGATGCCGAAATCATGCACCACATGGCCATCGCTCTCCAGCAACGCGGCCAGCATCGGCCGGTTGGAATCATGAAGCTGGCCCGGGCTGGTCGGTGACCCTGCCGGCACCACCTCATCCCCCATTGACAGCAGCCCGACGCGCAGTCGCCTGACGGCCTCGATATCGGCGTTGCCGGCAGCCGCCGCAATTCCCACCTCGGCAGGCCCGATGCGACAACCGGCGGTGGCAATCATCTCACCCATTCGCAGATTTTCACCGGCCGGCCGGTTGTTCGCGCCAATCTTTATGGGCCTGTCAATGCGCACGGTTCCGGCTGCTTCATCGGTGGTGCAGAATTCCTGCATGGCTACGGCATCGGTGCCGTGCGGCATCACCGCGCCGGTAAAGATCCTGACGGCCTCGCCAGCGGCAACAGACCCTTGAAAGGGATGGCCGGCGGCGGCGCGTCCGATGACCGTCAAATCATCATCGGGATGTTCGGCCAGAAAGTCCGCCGCAAGCGCATAGCCGTCGACCGCTGCGTTGTTGCTGGCCGGAAGATCATGTTCGGCCACCATGTCACCGGCCAGCAGGCGGCCAGCCGCCGCGGCAATCGGGATGGTCTCCGTTTCGGTGATCCGCGCAATGCTTGCCGCGAGTTTCTGCACCGCCATATCGGGGGCAAGGCTGCCGCTATAGAGATCGGCGGTGTCGTTCATGATGCCGCCGCAATCGTACCTGTGCCCGTCAGCTCACAGATATAGGCGATGATCGACCCTACGTCATTCAGGTCGAGAAGATGTGGCGGCGTTGTCGGCAGTGCGCTGGCGTCATCAGTGGCGACAGCGATGATTCGCGGGTCGGTGGTAAATAATGGCGGCTTTCCGGTCGCCAGCCGAAAAATCTCGATCTTTGGAATGGGTTCGCGCTTGTAGCCTTCGACAATCACGATGTCGGCCGGCGACAGCGCGTCCAACAACTCTTCCAGCCGGCGTTCCCCACGGTCGCGGTTTTCCGTGAAAAGCACTGAGCGTGCCTGCGATGAGACGACAACCTGGCGGGCGCCCGCCGCGCGGTGGCGATAACTGTCCTTACCGGGCTTGTCGGCATCGAACCCATGATGCGCATGTTTGATCGTGGCAACCTCGAGTCCGCGCGCGGTCAGTCCTGCGATCAGCTGTTCGGCAAGCGTTGTCTTGCCGCTTCCCGACCAGCCGGCAAGGCCAATCACAAAGCCGTGCCGCGCCCTTGCGGTGTCAAGAAGCTGGCCGGTGTCAAGAAGCTGGCCGGTGTCGCGTGTTTCAGACATGATCAAGCGTTCCCCGGAAATAGGTCATGCCGGTCTGCGCGGTTACCAGCGCCGCCAGCCACAGGGTGACCAGTCCGGCCTCATTGACGAATGGCACGTCCGGGAATACCGGCGCGGCCATGATCAGGCCGATTGCCACCAGTTGCAGTGTCGTCTTCCATTTGGCCAGCTGTGACACCGGGATTGTGATGCTTCTGCCAGCCATGAATTCGCGAATGCCGGAAATCAGAAATTCGCGGGTCATGATGACCAGTGCCGGCAGGAAGAACAGCCAGCCATCGTGGGTCACCCTGGCCAGCGCCAGCAGGCAGACGCCGATCAGCACCTTGTCGGCGATCGGGTCGAGCATGGCGCCGAATTTTGAGACAATGCCAAGCCGCCGCGCCATCCAGCCATCCAGAAAATCTGAGATGCTGGCTAGAATGAATAGTGCCAGCGCCGGCGTGTAACCGCCGGTCACATCGTCCGTCCAGATCAGCACGGCGACCACGGGTGCCAAGACCAACCGCATCACGGTCATCATGTTTGGCAGAGATTTCAGGGCGATGTTCATCGACAAGGGCCACCCGGGATGTTGTTACCTCCGGCAGCGCCGGAACCATCATGCTGACGCATCGTATCAGGAATGACCATTGTAAAACCAATCATAGATTTGTTGTGCCACGGCTTTTGAGATGCCATCCACCGATTCAAGGTCATCAAGGCCGGCGCTGGAGATGGCGCGTGCCGATCCGAAATGCGCCAGCAGTGCCTTCTTGCGCTTTGGGCCGATCCCCGGCACACCGTCAAGCGGACTGGTGAGTTCGGTCTTCTGGCGTTTGGCGCGGTGCGTGCCGATCGCCCAACGATGCGCCTCGTCACGAAGCCGTTGCAGGAAATGCATGGCCGAGGCCTGTGGTGACAGGGTGAAACTGTCGCGCCCCCGCATATGGAATTGTTCGCGCCCGGCATTGCGGTCCGGCCCCTTGGAAATGGCGACCACGGTGATGTCGCTGACACCAAGGTCATCCATGATTTCCAGCACCGAACTTAGCTGACCCTTGCCGCCATCAATCAACAGTAGATCGGGCCAGTTGCCACTGGCGCGGTCGGGGTCTTCCTTCAGCGCGCGCTCGAATCGGCGGCGGATGACCTGACGCATCATCGCAAAATCATCGCCGCCCTTGACCGCCTCGATGCCCTCTTCACGAATATTGAATTTACGATAAGCTGCCTTGTTGAACCCCTCGGGGCCAGCAACGACCATGCCGCCAACAGCATGCTGGCCCTGAATATGCGAATTGTCATAGATTTCGACCCGTTCTGGCGCCGCTTCAAGGCCGAACAGCTCGCCAAGCTCGCCAAGAAGCCGTCGCTGTGAGCTTGTATCGGCCAGATTGCGGGCCAGCGCCTCTTCGGCATTGTGAATTGCCATGGCGGCAAGTTTGCGACGGGCCCCGCGCTGCGGCTTGCTGACCCTGACCTTGCGTCCGGCCCGCGTCGACAGCGCCTCGGCAATGAGGTTCTGCTCCCTGGCCTCGTCCGACAGCAGGATTTCCGCCGGCGGGTCCTTGTCATCATAGAACTGGCCGAGAAAGGCTGTCAGCACGTCGGCGGCGGTGCTGTCGGCATTGTGGGTCAGGAAATAGGACCTGTTGCCATAGTTGGATCCGCCGCGGATGAAGAAGGTCTGGATGCAGGACCGCTCACCGCTCCGCGCGACGGCTATGATGTCGGCGTCGCGCAGATTGGGAACATTGATGTCCTGGCTTGCCTGAATGCCGCTCAACGCCCGGATGCGGTTGCGCCAGATGGCGGCGGTCTCGAACGCCAGTTCGTCGGCGGCCTCGTGCATGCGTTTGGCATAGTCACGCTGGATTTCGGCGGATTCGCCGGACAGGAAGCGCCGCGCCTGGTCGAGCTGCGCGGCATAGTCCGCTTCGCTGACAAGCCCGACGCAGGGGCCGCTGCAGCGTTTGATCTGATATTGCAGACAAGGGCGGGTGCGGGCGCTGAAAATCGAATCCGAACAGGTGCGAAGCATGAAGGCCCGCGCCAGATCGGCCACCGTCCTGTTCACCGCGCCGGCCGAGGCGAAGGGACCGAAATAATCGCCTTTGCGGGTCTTGCGGCCACGATGTTTGGTCAGCTGCCCGAACGCGTGGTCGGCGGTGAGCAGGATCTGCGGCAGGCTCTTGTCGTCGCGAAGAAGGATGTTGTAGCGCGGCTTCAGCTTCTTGATCAGATTCGATTCAAGAAGCAGCGCCTCGATTTCCGATTTTGTGACGATCACCTCGAGCGTCTCGGTCTCGCTGACCATCCGCATCAGCCTGTTCGACAGCCTGTTTGGCTGCGTATAGCTGTTGACACGCCTCGCCAGATTGCGCGCCTTGCCGACATAGAGCGCCTCGCCAACGCCGTTCAGCATCCGGTACACGCCGGGGTCGCCACTCAGCTTGCGCACCTCGATTTTCAGATAGGCAAGGCCGCGCCCGAGATCGGGCGGCAGGTTGCCAGCGGTGCTTGTCCCATCTGGCCGTTCAGTGTCGGGCCGTTCAGCGTCTTGCATTTTAGTGTCCATCATCTGTTAATCTAACCGGCATCGCGCGGGTGTGATAGGGGCTGCGACGATCGCCCTGAGTAAAGCTGTTGTCCGGCTGCCGCTGGGATGTTTCACGATGAAAAACCTATCCCCGAAAGCTGTGGATAACTGTGTGGATGAAATGCCATGGGCCTGTCTTGGTCACTGAAAACATGGGAAATTTTACAAAATGATGAAATTTTGGGCACATCAATTTAAATACAATTAAAACAACAGGTTAAATTTTCACATATAGATGAGTTATTGCATTGGATGTGGCGTGCAGGTGGTAAATTCCCGAAAATTCACGAAAATGTGACGTTGTGCAAAAAGCCACTGGCGGGCCTTTCGATTCGTCATCATGCGATGTGATATTGTCAAGCAGGTCAGATAAAAAATATGTATCTTTGGAGCGTTTTGAAAAACCGAATGAAATCAGGTCTCGCCGGGAAACTCTTCATCCTGTCAGCGACGACGGGGGCGTTTTCGCGGGCTGCTGCCGGGGGTGCCGGCGGGGAATCTGGCGGCGGAGGGTCCACCATCCCGATCACCGCCCCGGTCACCGGCATGGTCACCGGCATGATCACCGGCAGCATGCCGCTGGGCGATCGCCTGCGGCATGCCAGGCGCGTTCAGGCCAAGTTCGGCCGCCTCCATCCGCCGGATCTCGTCACGAAGCCGCGCCGCCTCCTCGAACTCCAGATTGGCCGCGGCATCCTGCATTGATTTCTCGAGGTCGGCGATCACTGCGGCGTAATTGTTGCCGACCAGATCACCAGCCTTGGCACCGGCTTGAG
>CAJWDO010000114.1 GCA_913031555.1 uncultured Alphaproteobacteria bacterium
GAGAGACGCATCACGTTGATTGCGGCTACCACGTTGTCGGGATGAAGGCTGTCGACGCGCCGGATATCTCGGTCGTCTGATATGGGCGACAACAGTTTCGGAACCCTTTTTTCCTTCACGAGCTTTGGTGAAAGCCACGGCCCCAGCATTGGCTGCATTGTCGATGGCGTGCCGCCGCGCGTGCCACTGTCCGAAGACCTGGTCCAGCCCTATCTTGACCGGCGCAAGCCGGGGCAAAGCCGCTTTGTCACGCAACGCCGCGAGGATGACCGGGTTGAAATCCTGTCCGGCGTTTTCGAGGGCATGACGACCGGCACGCCAATAGCCATGCTGATCCGCAACAAGGACCAGCGATCCAAGGATTACAGCGACATCGCAAAGCAGTTTCGACCCGGCCATGCCGACTTCACCTATCAGCAGAAATATGGCATTCGCGACTATCGCGGTGGTGGCCGGTCCTCGGCCCGTGAAACAGCAGTCCGGGTAGCCGCCGGCGCGGTTGCCGACCAGGTTCTGAAGGCTGCGCTTGGCGCGTCCTACCGGATCCGTGGCGGTGTTGTGCAGATCGGCCCGCACCAGATCGACCGTGCGCGGCTTGACTGGGACAAGACAGCGAACAACCCGTTCTTCTGCCCCGATCCGGTGGCGGCCGGCGAATGGGAATCCTATCTTGATGAGGTGCGCAAGGCCGGCAGTTCCGCCGGCGCGATTCTCGAAATTGTCGCCGACGGTATTCCGGCCGGGCTTGGCCAGCCCGTCTATGGCAAGCTGGACAGCGATCTTGCGGCGGCAATGATGACGATCAATGCGGTCAAGGGTGTCGAGATTGGCGGTGGATTCGCCCTGTCGGCGCTTGATGGGCGTGAGGCCGGTGACGAGATGCGCGCCGGCGACAACGGACCGGAATTCATCGGCAACAATAATGGTGGCGTGCTTGGCGGCATTTCCACCGGACAGCAGCTCGTCGTTCGCGTCGCGATCAAGCCGACAAGTTCGATCCTGACGCCGCGCCGGTCGGTGGATGTTGATGGCGCGGATATCGATATCGTCACCAAGGGGCGACATGACCCCTGTGTGGGGATTCGCGGCGTACCGGTGGCCGAGGCGATGATGGCGGTGACAATCCTTGATGCGCTGATGCGCCATCGCGCGCAATGTGGCCTGCTTGACGACGGGGCCTGATATCTAGGTTTTACGACCTGCCAGCAGAAATTCCCGATTCCCGTCCTGACCATCGATTGGCGATGGCGTGGTGCCGATCATCTGCCAGCCCATATCGGCGGCAAGCCAGTTTTCAACCATTGCCACCGCGTCCCTGGCCGCCTTTGCATCTCGCACCACACCGCCCTTGCCGATGGCGGCGCGGCCAACCTCGAATTGCGGCTTGATCAGTGCCAGCAAACCGGCCCCCGGCGCGGACACCCGCATCACCGCTGGCAGAACCTTGGCCAGCGAGATGAAGGACGCATCACAGACAATCAACTCCGGCGGTGTAGTGAAATCATTAGCCGTCAACGAACGGGCATTGACGCCTTCGCGCGACTCGACTCGCGGATCATCGGCAAGTCTCGGATGGATCTGACCATGACCGACGTCAACCGCCACCACATGGGCGGCGCCGCGCGACAACAGCACCTCTGTAAAGCCGCCCGTACTGGCCCCGATATCGACACAGTGAAGGCCTGACGGATCGATCTGCGGAAAGGCATCCAGCCCGCCGATCAGCTTCAGCGCGGCGCGGCTGACCCATGCCATATCGGGGGCGCTGACAGTGACATCGGCGGCGGCGGCAAGGCGCCGTGCCGGACGCGTCATGACCACGCCGTCAACATACACCAACCCGCCAGCGATCATGCTGCGCGCACGCTCACGCGATGCCGCCAGACCCCGGCGCACCAGCAACAGGTCGGCACGGACAGGCGTGGCATCCTTCTTCATGAAATCAGGATGAGCTCCCGCAACCGGATTTTTTAGTTCCGGTTCTGGCGGCTGCCCTGGTCCTGGATTTGGCATCCACAATTCCCGGCATGGCGCGAAGCCTTGCGGCGATGCCGTCGGCGTCAATCCCGGCAAAGGCGATCTGGCCAGCCTGGCTGTCATGGTCGAGCATCCGGTCGGGAAGCGACATGCACCGCACAACAAGACCGCGATCGAGATGCCCGGCATTGGCAAGATATTGCATGACATGCGCCGAAAAACCGCCGGGACTGTTCTCCTCGACGATCAACAGCCTGTCATGCGATGTCGCCAACCGGTCGATCATTTCAGTGTCGAGAGGTTTGGCAAAGCGGGCATCGGCAACTGTGAAACCACCATGCTCCACCGCAAGTTCATCCGCCGCGGCAAGACAATCGGCAAGCCGTGTTCCGAGTGACAGCAAGGCGGTGCCCTCACCTTCACGAATGATCCGGCCGCGCCCGATGGGCAGAACCTCGCCGACCTCCGGCATATCGACCCCGACACCCTCGCCCCGCGGATAGCGCACAGCGCTCGGTCCGTCATCATGAGCGGCGGCGGTGGCGATCATATGCAGGAGTTCGGCCTCGTCAGACGGGCACATGATAACAAAGTTGGGAAGGCAGGACAGATAGGCGACATCATAGACACCGGCATGCGTAGCGCCGTCATTGCCGACCACCCCGGCCCGGTCAATGGCAAAGCGAACTGGCAGATTCTGGATCGCCACATCATGCACAATCTGGTCATAGCCGCGCTGCAGGAAGGTGGAATACAGAGCGCAGAAAGGCCGCATCCCCTCGGTCGCCAGTCCGGCGGCAAAGGTCACGGCATGCTGTTCGGCAATCCCGACATCGAACACCCGGTTCGGGAAGCGGGTCTTGATCTTGTCCAGCCCGGTGCCGGACGGCATCGCCGCCGTAATCGCCACAATCCTGTCATCGGCCTCGGCAGCAGCCGAAAGCCCCTGCGCAAACACCGAAGTGTAGCTTGGCGCGTTGCCAACTGATTTCTGCTGCGTGCCGGTGATCACATCGAATTTAGGTACAGCATGATATTTTTCCGCGGACGGGCCGGCAAATGGATGACCCTTTCCCTTTTCGGTGACGACATGGACCAGAACCGGCCCACGCGCATGCCCGTCCCGGATGTTCTTGAGTACCGGCAGAAGATGCGACATGTCATGACCATCGATCGGCCCGATATGAAGAAAACCAAGCTGGCTGAAAACCGAATTGCCGCTGATCAGGTCACGCGCCGCCTCGCGGGCGCGCCGCGCCGTGCGCTCGATCTCAGCCGGAAACCGGCTAGCCACCTCGCGCATCAGATCGCGGATCGAATGGAACGGCTCGGAGGTGATGAGACGCGACAGATAGCTGCTCATCGCGCCGACGGGCTGGGCAATCGACATGTCATTGTCATTCAGAATGACAATCAGCCGCGAATCCGAAGCCCCCGCATTGTTCATCCCCTCAAAAGCCATGCCAGCGCTCATCGAACCATCGCCAATTACCGAAATGACATTGCGCCTGTGCCCCTGCAGGTCACTTCCCACAGCCATGCCGAGACCGGCGGAAATCGACGTCGATGAATGGCCGGCTCCAAATGGGTCGAAATCCGACTCGCTCCGCTTGGTAAAGCCCGACAGCCCGCCCTTCTGGCGCAGCGTTTCTATGCGGTCACGACGCCCGGTCAGGATCTTGTGTGGATAGGCCTGGTGACCCACATCCCAGACCAGCCTGTCATCTGGGGTCTGAAAGACGTAATGCAGGGCGACCGTCAGTTCCACAACACCAAGCCCAGCACCAAGATGACCACCGGTCTTCGACACAGCGTTGATGGTCGCCGTCCGCAACTCGGCGGCGAGACGCTGCAGGTCGCCCTCGGGGAGACGCCGCAGATCATCAACGGTGGCGACACTGTCAAGCAGGGGGGTTGCTGTCATTCGCCCTCCGGTCCGGCAAATCGGACCATCCTCTCTAATTCATCTTTTCTGGATATAAGACCTATCATGACCGCCGTTCAATAGCGAATCGCGCAATGGCCCGCAGGTCATCTGCCGCCGCACCCCAGGGGGCAAGCGCGGTCTCTGCGGCGGCGATCAACTCCACCGCTGTCTGCCGGGCCGCATCCAACCCCATCAGCACGACAAAGCTTCCCTTGCCGCGTTCGGCATCCTGTCCGGCGGGCTTGCCGAGCGCCGCGGCATCGCCGTCATAATCCAGCAGATCGTCGGCAATCTGAAAGGCAAGTCCGAGATCGCGCGAATAATCGGCAAGCGCGGCTTCAAGACTGGCTGACGCGCCGCCATGAACGCCTCCGGCAACGGCAGCAAACTGGATCAGGGCGCCCGTCTTCATTGCCTGCATCTGCCGCACCTCATCCAGCGAGGGCGAACTGCTCTCCGCCTCGAGATCGAGCATCTGGCCACCGGCCATGCCGGTAATCCCTGCGGCGGTGGCCAACTCGCCCACCAGCCGCGCGCGGATGGCGGCGTCCTGGCTCACCCCGGGATCGGCGAGGATGCCGAACGCCAGCGTCTGCAACGCGTCACCGGCAAGGATCGCCGTCGCCTCGTCAAAAGCGATATGGCAAGCCGGAATGCCGCGCCGCGTATCGGAATCATCCATCGCCGGAAGATCGTCATGAACAAGTGAATAGGCGTGCAGGCATTCGACCGCGGCCGCGACATGTATCGCGCCATCCGGCACCTGACCACCACCGGCAAGACGCGCGGCCGCCAGAACAAGACAGGCGCGAAGCCGCTTGCCACCATTCATGGTGGCATACCGCATCGATTCTACCAGATGCTCGGCGGGCCCGGGAAGTGATTCGAACAGCGAAGCGAGGTGGTCTTCAACAGCCGCTGTATCCGCACGCACTGAAGCCGGCAGAATCATCGGTTTACCCGTCAACGGAAAATGGCGCCGATTCACCTGGTGGGCTGCCATCCGTCGGAAGGCGGATCTGCTCAACCTTCATCCGTGCCTCTTCAAGACGCGCCTGACAATGCGCTTTCAACGCAGTGCCACGTTCAAAGGCCGTGATGGCATCATCAAGCGAGACATCACCACGTTCAAGCGAGGTCACGATGCCTTCAAGTTCACGAAGCGCATCTTCAAAGCTGATTTCGGCAAGATTGGCCGGTGCCTGGCCCTGCGTATCATTCATAAAAAACTCCCACCAAAATTCGGCAATTGACCTGTCCCAACCACCACTGTCGCAGATATCTACCCTTCCGTCAGGGTCGTCGCAATGGTCTTCACCATCTCGGTAACCCGCTTTCGCGCGGGGGCCGATTCGATATTATAGTAAGCCCTGACCAGCTCAAGCGTTTCCCGGCGTGCCATGGGGTCCAGCACAACGCTGGCGTCGGCACTGCCCACGAAATTGCCAACGCCAACCTTGCCGCCTGCAACCCGCCGCGGCGAGCTCTGCATGGTCGTGTCCGACATGTCGTCGAAAAAATAATTTATCGGCACATCCAGAATCTGGCTCATATCCCACAGACGCGAGGCGCTTATCCGGTTCGCCGCACGTTCATATTTCTGCACCTGCTGGAATGTGATGTTCAGT
Source organism: uncultured Alphaproteobacteria bacterium (assembly GCA_913031555.1). Lineage (GTDB taxonomy): Bacteria > Pseudomonadota > Alphaproteobacteria > Puniceispirillales > Puniceispirillaceae > UBA8309. Next base: position 5,533 of record CAJWDO010000114.1, read on the forward strand.
TCGGTGCCAAGCTGTTCCTGGCTCAGGCCAAGCAATGTACGCCGGAGGCGAAGTCGTTGGCCAACATGCATGTCGACAGCATTGTTGTTGGTGATCTGAAAATGTCGTTCAGGTTTCTTTTTAGCACCACCATGCTTTCCTTTCTGTCCACTGACTAGTGGCAGGTTCCTCCAAATCCTGCCAGCGATTCTGAAAGCATATCCTGTTTAACGGCTTTCTCAGATGGCGAATTCATCAAGCGCCGCCAGCAAGGCGTGCGCGATCCCGCTTTCGAAGGTGGAATGGCCTGCATCATCGACAAGTCGCAGGTTGGCCTGACGGCCCCAGGCATCGGCAAGTCTGTGCGCTGTCACCGGCGGGCAGATGACATCGTGGCGTCCCTGAATGATGTGGGCCGGCAGATGGCGAATCACTGAAATGTTCTTCATGATGTGGTTCGGCGGCATAAAACAGTCATTGACGAAATAATGCGCCTCAAGCCGCGCCATGCTCAGC
>CAJWDO010000115.1 GCA_913031555.1 uncultured Alphaproteobacteria bacterium
GCCAGTCAACGATCTTGCCCTTGCCCTCATCGCCCCACTGGGCGCCGATCACGGCCACGTTTGTCATGCTGATACCTGTCTTGCGGGATTCGCGGAAAGCGGGACTGTCCTGTGCATGGCGCCGGAAGGACGCGCAAACGGCGTCAGTGATAGCCAATTATCACGCCCCCGGCAAGCCGCGCCTCACAACACAGTGCGGCCGCCGCCCGCTCGCCGGCAAACTCAGGCAAAATGCAGCAGATCGGCGCGCACCACCTGTGGCAGGCCACGCAATTCCGCCATCACCTCAGCGCCGATATTCTGGTCGATCTCGACCAGCGCGATGGCTTCGCCGCCAGCCTCGCGGCGACCAAGATGGAAGGTCGCGATATTGATGCCGTGACGGCCGCACAGGCTGCCAAGATCGCCGATGAAACCCGGCTTGTCGTAATTGCGAAGATAGAGCAGCGTGTCGGGGAAATCGGCCTCGACGGGGATCGACTGCACCTCGACAATCCGCGCCTTGTCACCACCGACCAGCGTGCCGGCGATGGTCCGCGCGCCGCCGCTGTAGGTCACGGTCACGCGAAGAAGCGTTTCATAATCGCAGCGCCGCTCATGCCTCACCGTCGACAGCGCGATGCCGTTCGAGGCGGCAAGCGCCGCCGCGTTCACCATATTCACCGAATCCATAACAGGGCCAAGCAGGCCGGCCATGGTCGAGGCGACAACAGGTTCCGGGTTCAGGCCGGCAGCCTTGCCGTCAAATTCAATGCTGACAGAGCTCAGATCGGTGCTTTCCACCTGCCCGAGAAAGGCACCCAGCTTACGGCCAAGCTCCATATAGGGCTTCAGGATCGGCGCCTCCTCGGCAGACACCGATGCCATGTTAAGCGCATTCGTCACCGCGCCATTGACCAGAAAATCAGCCATCTGTTCGGCAACCTGAAGGGCGACCTTTTCCTGCGCTTCGGTCGTGCTGGCGCCAAGATGCGGGGTGGCAATGACATTCTCCATGCCGAACAGCGCGTTCTCGCGCGCCGGTTCGGTCTCGAACACGTCAAGCGCGGCCCCGGCGACATGGCCGTTCGCCAGTGCCGCCGCCAGCGCCAGCTCGTCAACCAGCCCGCCACGCGCACAATTGACAATGCGCACCCCTGCCCGCGTCCTGTTCAGCGCGTCAGCCGACAGGATGTTGCGGGTCTGGTCGGTCAGCGGCGTATGAAGCGTAATGAAATCAGCGGCGGCAAGAAGGTCGTCAAGATCGACCTTTTCAACCCCGATGCGCCGCGCGGTTTCCGGCGTCAGGAACGGGTCATAGGCGACAATCTTCATCTTCAGCCCCAGCGCCCGGTCGGCGACGATCGACCCTATATTGCCGCAGCCGATCAGGCCGAGGGTCTTGCCGGTGATCTCGGTTCCCATGAACCGCGATTTTTCCCATTTGCCGGCCTGGGTTGATTCATTGGCGGCCGGAATCTGCCTCGCCAGCGCAAGGATCATCGAGATAGCATGCTCGGCTGTTGTGACAGCGTTGCCGTGCGGCGTGTTCATCACAACGACACCGCGCGCCGTCGCCGCCGGAATATCGACATTGTCGACCCCGATGCCGGCCCGGCCAACGATTTTCAGATTGTCGGCGGCGGCGAGAATCTCCTCGGTCACCTTGGTGGCGGACCGGATGGCAAGCCCGTCATAACCGCCGATGATGGCGGCAAGTTCGGCCGGATCAAGGCCGGTCTTCACATCGACCTCGACCCCACGAGACTCGAGAATATCCACAGCCCGCGGGCTGAGCTTGTCGCTGATAAGAACCTTTGGCACGGTTTCGTCCCTTCTGACGCGATGCGTCATCTGCAATTTTGTATGATGGTCAGGCTTTGTATGGTGGTCAGGCGGCCGCCTGCCGGTGGTGCGCGCGGGCAACCTCATAGGCCCAGTCGACCCATGGCAACAGTCTTTCGATATCCACCGGGTCGACAGTCGGCCCGCCCCAGATCCGCAACCCCGTAGGGGCGTCACGATAGGCGTTGATGTCGACGGCGACGCCCTCATCCTCAAGGCGCGCCAACATGTCCTTGACCAGCGCTTTCTGCACCGATTCCTCCTGCGCGCCGAACCAGTCATCGGTGATGACAAGGCACAGCGCGGTTTGCGACATGGTCGCCGGATTGCTGGCGAGCGAGGCGAAATGGGGGGTGCTGGCAAGCCAGGTCCGGAAATGATCAAAGCTTTCATTCACACGGCCGATCAACCCCTTGGCACCGCCAAGCCCTTCGGCCCAGGTCAGCGTATCGATGGCATCCTCGATAACCAGCATCGACGGGGTGTTGATGGTCGCGCCTTCGAACAGCGCGGTATCGAGCGCGCCCTTCTTGTGAAGCTTGAAAATCTTCGGCACCGGCCATGATGGCTGATGGCTGTTGACCCGTTCAACGGCACGCGGCGACAGGATGATGACACCATGTCCGCCCTCGCCACCAAGCGCCTTCTGAAAGCTGAAGGTAACAACATCAAGCTTGTCCCACGGCATCTCCATCGCGAAAACAGCCGAGGTGGCATCGCAGATTGTCAGGCCAGCCCGGTCATCCGGGATCCAGTCACCATCGGGAACCCGCACACCCGACGCGGTGCCGTTCCAGGTAAAGACCACGTCATGTTCGAAATTGACCTTCGACAGATCGGGAAGATCGCCATAGGCGGCCTCATGGCAGACCAGCTTGTCCAGCTTCAGCTCGCCGACCGCGTCCTTGACCCACAGCTTGCCGAACGCCTCCCAGCCAAGAACATCGACGCCGCGCGCGCCAAGAAGCGACCACATCGCCATCTCGACAGCGCCTGTATCCGAACCCGGCACGATGCCGACAAGATAATCCTCGGGCAGCGCCAGGGTGGCGTGGATCATCGCGATACATTTCTGAATACGGGATTTCGGATGGCGGGCGCGGTGCGAGCGACCGAGCGATGCGGTGTCGAGCGCGGCTGGGGTCCATCCTGGCCGTTTGCGGGTAGGTCCCGTCGAAAACAGCGGCGATACCGGCTTGATAGCCGGCTTGGCTGCAAGCAGCCCGGTTATGATGGTCATAACGCCCTCATCAATCATGTTGCCACCCGTTGGGGGGTGACGGCCCACGCAGAACATGGGCCAGCCGCCTGTTCAGGTCAACAGCCGATCCGGGCACTACATGAAAGATTTTGCTTTATACTAGGGATCTGTTTTTATTCAGTATTTTTTAACTCGGATTTGATGAGCAAAATTATTTCACCAATTGTGTTATCGACAAGTGCCTCGTCATCGGCTTCGACCATCACACGCAGCAGGCTCTCAGTCCCGGAGGCACGCACCAGCAGACGCCCCTTGTCTGCCAGCTTCGATTCAATCTCCGCCAGCCCGGCAACCACCGCTGGAAGGTCAAGCACCGAGCGCTCGAAGCCGCGCAGATTTTCCATCTTCTGGCACTTTGGGGCGAACATGTGGAAAAGCTTGCTTGCCGGCCTGTCATCCTGCGCCAGCAGACGCAGCATCTGCAGCGCGGCGATCAAGCCGTCGCCGGAAGTGCTGAGAGACGTCATCAGGATATGGCCAGAGGATTCACCGCCAAGATTGATGTCATCGCGGCGCATCGCCTCCAGCACATAACGGTCCCCGACCTTTGTGCGGTGCAGAGTCAGGCCAAGCCCGTCGAGAAAGGGCTCGATACCGCCATTCGTCATCATCGTACCAACGATGCCGCCGCCTGTCAGCGTGCCAGCCTCCCGCATCGTGTTGGCAAGACAGGCAAGAAGCTGATCACCGTCAATCACCACCCCGCGTTCATCGACCATGATGAGGCGGTCGGCGTCACCATCAAGAGCGATCCCGATATCGGCCCCCACCTCCAGAACCCGCGACGCCAGCACTTCGGGATGTACGGCACCACAACCTTCATTGATGTTGAACCCGTCAGGACTGTCAGCCATCACCGTGACCTCGGCACCAAGATCGCGAAGCGTGTCGGGGGCGGTACGGTAGGCCGCGCCATTGGCACAGTCGACAACGATTTTAAGGCCATCAAACCTGACCTCGGACGGCAAGGTCGATTTGGCGAATTCGACATAGCGGCCGACCGAATCCAGCATCCGCGCGGCGCGGCCAAGATCGACCGGTGCCGACAATTCTATCGACCCGGCCGCCAGATCGGAAATTCCGTCCTCGATCGCATCGGCAAGTTTGTAGCCATCAGGGCCGAAAAGTTTGATGCCATTATCCTCGAAAGGATTATGGCTGGCCGAGATCATCACCCCTAGATGCGCCCGCAGCGACATGGTGAGATAGGCCACACCGGGTGTCGGCATTGGCCCCAGAAGGCGGCAATCCATGCCGATCGAGGTAAAACCGGCGACCAGAGCAGCCTCGACCATATAGCCGGAAACGCGCGTGTCCTTGCCAATCACGACAAGCGGCCTGCCGGTCCGGCCTTCGGGATTGTTGTCGATGAACCAACGACCGGAGGCAAGCGCCAGCCTGACAATCGCCTCGGCGGTCATGGCACCGGTATTCACCCGCGCCCGGACGCCGTCCGTTCCAAACATGCCAGCCATCGGCGCTCTTCCCCGTCAGATTCAATCACCCGCCACAATAGATTTGGGGCGGACATTACTCAAGCCGCTATGCACTCGCCATCAGCGCCAGCTGTATGGCCAGCGCCTGTCTTGTCTCGGCAACATCATGAACGCGCAAAAGCTGGCATCCCTGCACCACCGCCGTCATCGCAAGACCAAGCGAGCCGGCAAGCCGTTGATCCGCCGGCTCTCCTGCCGAAAGGGTGGCAATCGAGGATTTGCGGCTTGTCCCGACAAGGATCGGCACGCCGAGCCCGTGAAACATCGACGTCCAGGCAATCAGTGACATGTTATGCCCCGGCGACTTGCCAAACCCAAATCCCGGATCGATGGCGATCCGTGCGCGGGAAATACCGGCGGCCTCGGCACTGGTGATCCGATCTTCCAGAAACTCGTAGATCTCGACCGGCGCGAAACCATAATGCGGGTCCTGCTGCATCGTTTCGGGCGTACCCTGCATATGCATGATGGCGACGGCGGCACCGCTGGCGGCAGCGGCATCAGGCGCACCCTCACCGCGCAGACCGTTCACATCATTGATGATGCCGGCACCGGCGGCAGTGGCGCGTGACATCACCTCTGCATGCCGGGTGTCGATGGACAACACGGCACCGGCACCCTTCAGGCCGGCGATGGGCGGCAGGACGCGGGCAAGTTCCTGATTGCGGGTTACCGGCTCGGCACCCGGCCGCGTCGATTCACCGCCGATATCGACAATGCCGGCACCGGCCTCGATCATCGCACGGCCAGCGGCGACGGCACGCGCCGGCGCGCTATGCTGGCCACCATCGGAAAAACTGTCCGGTGTGACATTGAGGATGCCCATAATGGCTGGATGATCAAGCGTCAGGCCTGCCCAGTCGGGCCGCGGTGCGATCAACCGGTCAATCGCAGCAACGGCCTTGTTACGATCATCGGCCGCCGCCAGAAAATCATCCGGGCTGTGCCTTGAAACACTGTAGCCTGTCTTGTCACGCTGCACGATATCGACAACGTCGAATGAGGCCCGGCCACCGGCAAGACGATGCGCACCGGCCGGCACCGGGATCGGCCGAATCCAGGTCGGAATCGCGAAAGGCGGCGCTTGCGGCGCCGCCAATCGTGTCAGGTCGGGGATATCAGTCACGTTTTTGTATCACTGGGGTGCGGCAGGCTCATTGCCGGAAGCCTTTGTCCGCCTAGCCGCAGGGATTGATGCCCGCTTGCGCTTCGCCCGCGGCGTCTCGATTTCATCGGCAGGGTCCTCACGAGACAGCGTGCCGCCTTCGACGATAATCTTGATCTCGTCACCGTTGAGGGTTTCATATTCCAGCAACCCCTGGGCCAACCGTTCCAGTTCATCATCATGTTTCTTGAGGATCTTCATGGCCGCACCATAGGCCTCG